>CACXFV010000001.1 GCA_902767015.1 uncultured Lachnospiraceae bacterium
ACTTTCCGGCACCGACAGATAACAATAGATATCCAATGGATAATTTTTCATCATTTCTTCTAAGGAAAAGTTCTCATCAGGAATAGGAACTTCCGGTGAAAATCCATTAAATCTTTCGATATCAGACAATTCACTGATATATAAAATCTTGATCTTATATTCCGCAAGACCGCTTTTCCTCAGCAACTCCTCCACCTCTTCTCTGGCAGCCTCCTGTATGAGTTCTCTCATATAACTGTCAGAAACCACTTTATAGGAATCGCAGTAACCATCACCATCTTCATCTGCATAACCATCGGCATATACAATAACATGGTAATCTTTATTCATACCTTTTTTCAACCGTGCCATTACTTCTGTACTCTCCTTATTGTAGTACATAGCAGAATATTCTGTTGACATACTAATGAATTCAAAATCTTCCTTATATTTTTCTTTCAGATACTGCATCGCCACTTCGTCACACTTGTCATAATCCATCTTTGGTATTGTCTCTCGTTTTTTATAAACTTTAGAATTTGTACAAGCTGACACGACAAGCATCACGAGTATAGAGCACCATAGATAGCGATGAATTTTTGCTCTCAATCTGTTTTTTTTTCGTTTACCCTGTTTCTCTCTTTTCATACCGTTCCCTTCTTTCCTGTTCATTAAGCATTTTATTGTTTTATGGTTCTATTTTACTTTGAGCAAATAGTTTTTTCAATCTATCTAAAGCGAAACGACATTTTTATGCCATTTTTGGTCATTTTCAGGTCAACAATCTGTTTTTTATTTCGGAATCCACATTCTTCCATTATCTTTGTATCATATCCTTGCTGAATTGAAGATAAATAAGCGCCATAAGTTTCTATATCATGAATTAATTCGTCTGTTTGCTGCTCCCTTACTTTCAAATAAATATCTATTTTCCTCTCTATAAAAATCATCAGTTTTTCCTTTTGGAAAATCCGAAAAAATCAAATACTATGCTATTGCATCTAACAATAACAACTGATTATTTTCTATAGTTTCATTATTCATTCTATTCTTTACTCCTTTACCGAAAATTGTATATTTTGTCGTCCTGCGCTTGTATATGTGTCTATGTTAATCCGAATGGTATCGTTTTCCACTAATGGTCTAAATTCATTCTCAATTTTTTCCTTAACATCCTCTGAATAAAAACCTTTCTCTATCTGCATTTCGCAATCTATCCATACCTTATAATTTTTTATGGTATCTTCCAATGAAAAATTCACTTCATCCGGAACCGGAAAATCTGTTGAAAATCCCCAAAATCCATAGAATTCTGTCCATTCTTCTGCCAGTATTCTATTAACTTCAAAATTCTGTATACCAATTCTCTCTAAACTTTCCTTCATACTTTTTTTTACATATTCATTGATTAATGTATTCATATAGTCATCTGCAATAATTGCATACGAGTCATAATATCCGTCTCCATTGTAATCATCATAACTGTCTGGACATACTATGACATGATATTCCTTTTTTTTATTGCCAATTTTATCAGGTTCATCAGATGCAACATAGAACCTAATCCTTGCATACTTGACTTTACGATTTCCTGCCACAAATCCCTGTAGCAATTCAAACTCGATATTATACTTTTCTCTCAAATACTGCATCGCTATTTCAGCACATTTGTCAGTATTTATCTCTGGATCATCTTTTTCGCACCCTGTACACATCGCCACTGACAACGCTAAACTCAAGAAAACTTCTAATCCTCTTCGAAATTTTTCTCTCCATTTGGTTATTTTTTTCATAACTAACTTTCCTTTTCAAAATAAATCTTATTAAATTTTTATCCTTTTTCCTTAACCGAAAATTTAATCTTTCTTTTTTCTCCCCTATCAGCATTTTCTGTCTCTTTGCTTTCATTTGAATAATTATTCTCATAACCCTTATCAGTATAAACTTCTATCTCAAACCACATTTCATCCGATCCTAATTTTGGTCTAAAGATATTAATTATATCGTTTTTTATCTCATTGCTATAGGCACTTTCTGGCATGGCGAGACAGCAGTATATGTCTAATGGATAATTGTTGAGCAGCTCTTCTAAGGAAAATTTCTCATCAGGAATAGGGACTTGTGGTGAAAATCCATCAAAATTCTGAATTTTGGATACTTCACTGATATATAAGATTTTAATCTTAAATTCATTGAGACCACTTTGTCTTAAAAGTTCTTCCATATCTTCTCTGGCCGCATCCTGTATCAGTTCTCTCATATAATTATCTGAAACAACTTTATAGGAATCACAGTAACCATCTTCATCATTATCAATATGACCATCGTTATATACTATTACATGATATTGTTTTGTCTTACCAGTCTTCAACCATACAGCTACTTCCACACTCTCCATATTTTCATCATTTTCAACAA
>CACXFV010000002.1 GCA_902767015.1 uncultured Lachnospiraceae bacterium
CTGTATGCCGGACAGCTCATAGATATCTTTGTCTTTTAAAAGCTCCTTTACTTTATCGTAGAGCCCCATTTTCTTAATACTTCCTCCGCCATAGGTTAGAAGCACCTTTTTCCCAAACTGATTCATTACCTCTGACAATTTTTCATCCACAACACCTTTTCCAAAAATAAGTCTTGTTGGTGTCTGATAATCAAAATTCTGCATATTGTTTTCCTCCTTAATTCTTTTTGATATTCTAGGCATCCCAAGTGAGAACACCTGTTTTTACTGCTTCTTCATATCTGGATAAAGTCTCCAGTCTTTATCCGGTTTCTTTTTCATGCATCTTTTCATCCGTCTGTAGCTTTATTTTACACCATTTAAATTTCTTCAATCAACGGATGGAATATTATGTCCTGCTTTTCTTCTTAACGAGCTTATATACTTTCCGATGTCATAATGGTTTCAATAGAGCCTTGATAAGCTGCTTTCAGAGCTTCGCACATATCCATTGTTTCACGGCAGTCACGGTAATAGGTACTGAACAGTATTCCGTAATCAATAGTCGAACCCATGAGGATGGTCGGCAAAGCAAGCCGGGCTGCACCGTAACACTGACCACTTTTCGCAGCCTGTATAAGCTGATAGGTTGTGTTCATCTGTTTTTGAAAAACACTTCTGTCTCTGTGTGCATCATATTTACCTGCTTTTTTGTCAGTCTGCTCTTTCTGCCGGCATAAACTCCTTTAACATGTCTTCAAACATATCAAATCTGGGATTTATAATCGATTCTTCCAGTTCAATATCTATCTTCTCCCATATTATCTTACTTTTTGCCAGCTCAGTGACTGTCACAAGGAATTGTATGTCTTCAGATAAAGTGGTAACTGTCCATGGCATATCTTCTATGTCAAATCCCGCTGTCCCCGGAGCTACGTCATTTACATTCTTTTGGTTCCATAGATAATCAATTAACTTTTTCTGAGTCTGTGTGTGCTCAATTGATTCGGAAGCAAGCAACAAAAGCTCAAGAAATACATCTGTTCCCCTGTTGGACATCTTCAGCCATTTTTCAGTCGATGCATCTTCGTTCAATCTAATAATGTTGCCCATATTTCTCCTTTCAAATCCCGATTTTTCTCTCTGTTCAACATCCTGATAAATTGTAATTAACTATATAATATTTTTAAATCATCTTTTTCATATTTACTATGACCTTTTAAACTCTTTTTATATTTCCAACATTTAATTGCTTGTTCTAAATCTTTATCTTTATTATCTTCAAAAAAATCCCTAATATAAGTATTATATTCGAATTGTTTATCAATAGTTGTTTTATTTTTCTTTTTATCTTCTAATATTTGATAATATGCTTTTACTGAATCTTGATAAGTTTTGCCTGCATTACTTTTAAGCCACTTTTGGAACAATACATTAAATGAAAATTTATTACCAATTTGCTCTTTATAAAATGCCCTATGCTTTTCAGAACAAACAATATTTTCTTCTATTATTGTATCAAGCGTTATCTCATCACTAATTGCTTTCTTTTTACTTGTATGCGAAGTATAATCTTTTTTACCTGTATCTAAAAATTTTTCTATTCTTTCAGTTAATTCTAATTTTCCACCTGTTGTTTGCAAATCGTTTTTTCTACAAAAATCAACTAATTCTTCTTTTAAATAATAGTATTCTTTAAAAGTTTTACCATCTAACTTTAAATCTAAATTTGGTCTTTCACTCATATATTTACTCCTTAACACATTTAGAATTTATACTTGCTTTTTAGAATTTCTAATATATATTGCCGATGTTATAACAACCGTTAGAATAAGAATATGCAAAATAGTATGTAAACATCAGGTATATATCTGCCATCAATTTCAAGCCACTTTATAGCTCCTGAAAAAAACTTTATCTTGCTTTCAAGTGAACCCATTATGCCTTGACCGAAAATAATGTACCACTCATGGCATAAAAATTGAATTACAAACCATAATGATGTCCATACCACAACAGCCCATTTTCCGATTTTTTCCTTAAATATGAATAATATCATCGCTACTAAATAAATAAATAAGAAAAAATATTCCGTCATCTTTATATGAGCGTGTGACCAAATAAGTATTACTGAAATAGATACCTGTCATATCAAGGGAGAACCAAAGCAGAAGCAATATTTGAGGAATAATACAGTATTTTTCTTCATTATTTATCGCCTCCTAAATCTCAATTTTTTACTCTTGCTATTCTTAAATGCTATCACAAAACTGGAATTTGTCTATTCGAATCTCTGAAACCCATTGATTTTCCTGCATTTCCCGCAGGTCTGCTACCATAAAAAGCTTCCCTTGTTTTTGCCCTTGTGGGGCAAAGCAAGGGAAGCTTTTTATCAGCTGCCGCCTACTACTTTATCCAACAGGCGGACCGAGGTAAGTTGTCTCTTGCTATCTTTTCGGCTTTATATTTAAGCCATTTAGTCGAATGTCATCAAGTTCTTCTTTTGTTAAGCACCCCGACTGATACAAGCGCAAATATTCTTTTGAAACATCTGAATCAAAAATCAATATGTCATCGGAGTTAATGGTTACATTCACACCTTTGCGATAGAACTGTGCTATCGGGTGATGCGCCATATCGGGTACACGACCTAACAGAACATTACTTGATGGGGTGATGTTCAACCTAATATCGTTTTCTATCAGATAATCTATGACGCTTTCATCTTGTATAGCAGCTATACCATGCTGCACTTCGTTAAGGTGAAGTGATTCGACTGCGGTAACAATATCCTGTGCCGTCCCCCATTCACCTACGTGCGCTTTCAGCACTAAACCGTTTTCAGCAGCTTTATCATAGATAGGTATAAAATTTTCTATTGGCTGTGCCAACTCGTCGCCGTATAGGTCAATAGAATAAAACTCCTTGTGTCCCCAAAAATGCATTAAGCAATTCATCAAATAATCTATCGGGCAATGTCGTGATAAACCGATTTGCAAACGCAATTCGATTTCGGGAGCGATTCTGGCGTTCGCTTCTTGAAAAAAATAAATCAGTTTCTCAATATCATTGTTAAAAAACTCGCTGAGACCCCACACATCTTCGCCTATTTCTAATACGGCTACACCATCAAATTTAGCCTGCGCAAATGTCGCCTCAATCAACAGTTTTCTACCTTCCGAACTATCAAAGCGATTCCCAATATATTTGCTGCTCCAAGCGTCCATTTCACTCATAGTTTTTAAGGGGTTGGAGATGGGTTTTATTTTATATCCTGTTTTGTTGAATATATACCCTCTACTGCCGCCAAGAACAAAATGGTTGTGTAAATCTGCTTTCGGAAAACTTCGGATTCTATCTAAATTTTCACTATTAAGTGCTTCTATAAAAGTCATAATAACCTCACTTCCAATTTTACAGAGTATAGAGCGTTTAATAAAAATATGCTCCTTCATTCATCTCGACAATTACCGATTTTTCTCTCTCTGTTCAACCTCCTGCTAAACATAGATTTTTCTACCACAATGCATTCACATAAAACAGAAACAAGTATAATAATGACAGCACACTAATGTCTATCAATTATATATCATATTTTAATATAATAATTTATCCATGTCTCTTGCACCATACAAAAAGCTTCTTACTTCCATAATATTGTCAATTACGACATAATAGACAACATAATTTCTTACATAAATTCTATAATAATGGTATGGTCGTTTCTTTGCAAAACGATATGGCTCAAAGGCAACAGGATTGTTCAGCCGTTCAAGGATTGCCTGTTCCTCATCATCAAGCAGCTAATCAGCCGCCTGTGGATTTTTCAATACATTAGTAATATAACTGACAGCTTTCAATAAATCCTGCTCAAACAAAGGCAAGTAACGCAGTTCATAAGTTTTGTTCTCCATGTGCCAGCCTCCTTGCATTGCCGAATACAGTTTCATGGGAATA
>CACXFV010000003.1 GCA_902767015.1 uncultured Lachnospiraceae bacterium
CTCCGTAATCTTATCATCAATGGTTGTCATATTAAATGTATCATTTGCCGCTTCTGTATAGATATCCTTAGTTGCCTGAAGCTTGGCCAGTTCTGTCCTTTCTGCTTCTGACAGGCTGTCTGCCGACTTACTGCTGAGTTCTTCCAATCTGCTTGTCACTGCATCCAACTTTGCACCTCTCTCAGTAACAGAGGAGGTATTCTTAAGCTCATTCCATGCATCAATCTGATACTCTATGTTCTTGTTTGCCGTAGTAAGTGTCTCATTCGCATTCGTTGCCGCTTCCTTTGCGTTTGCAAGGTTATCCTTAATCTTCTGCATCGCTGCACTGTCATTTATGTCAAGTCTGGCAGTCTTCTGCTTCGTATATGCTGATTCGATCAGATTATTAATATCCTCTGATGTATAAGCAGCCTGCTTTCTATACTTCTCAATATCTGACGTTGTCACAGAATTAATCTTTAAGCTGTTCAGCAGGTCATTACCGGCGCTGTTGTTCGCCGTGATGGAGAAATCTGCATCTTTACCGCTCTTCTTAGAGCTGATGAAGAATCTCTGATTATTCTCATCAAAGCTGGCATCCAACCCCGCTTCCTTGAGTTTTACCACAAATTCATTAACAGTATTGCTTCCGTCCATGGAAATATTCTTATCCTCACCATTAACAGTAACAGCAATCTTACTGCCATCTGCAATGCCAAGTTCTGATAACTTGGTACTTCCTGTAATCTTCTCTGTATCACTTGAATCTGCCTTAGACACCACCCCACCTGTTAAGTAGCCTGATGTGGCAAGCTTATCAATCTTTAACTTCTGTGTTCCTGATACTGCCGTACTGCCCGCTGTAACGGTCGCCTTTGAGCTTGAAGAAGTGGACTTTTTTACCGAAAACGCATTAGAAAATCTCATAGCAGAAAGCTTTGAACTATAAAAACTGTATATCTTCTTATTAAGGTCCTTCCATGCTTCCTGCTTCCATTCAAGCTTTGTCTGGGCTTTTACATATTTATCCTTCTTAGTGGAATATGCCGATACAAGAGCTGTAATGATAGAGTCAGTATCGAGATTTGATTGTAATCCTGATAATGCTATCTTTCCAGCCATAATTACCTCATTTCTGTGTTGCTCTCATTTTCAATTTCTGACATTTTGTACCGCAACACTGATACAAAACCGGTCTGTGGCAAATATAATTTTATTACCACAGTCTGCTTTTCGCTATAAAAATATATCTTTTATAGTTTTTCGTCTACTAATATTCCGGCAAGTTCCCACACTTTTGCTATCATGTCAAGTGTCTTTTCAGGCGGAAGTTCTTTGACTACCTCCTTGGTATCCTTGTCAACAATTCGGATTGTTACTCTGTTCGTCTTGTCATGATAACCGAATACACACTCAGTATTATTAAGCTTTTTGTTAATATCACTGATTGCCTGTCGCATTGTATCCTCAGAAGGCTGTCTCTTGTCCCCTTCATTCTGGGCACTACCCTCTTCGGCTGCTCCGCCTGAGCCTCCTACTATTCTCGTATCCTTGCTGATGTCACTGACTACGGCACCGCCTTCTTCATAGGATACTTCCCCCGATGTCACCTCTGATCTGGTTGCCGTGACCTTAGGCGACTGCGTCTGCGGAACTGCCTGATAGCTGGCTGCTGCTCCTGTAATTGCATCAATTGCCATAACCTTTCACCTCCATGTGAATATTTATTAAGATTAGGATGCCAAAGTCATTCCCTCATTGGAATCAACTATGCCACCCGTCAATTACAAAAGGATAATTAAAACTGTAATAGAACATCTTACCCTTTCGTAATCTATTACTTCTAGTATCGGCATATCACAGTAAAATATTTACACATTACAGCAAATTTTTCAAAGCTTCGACCGCCTGTACATTTGCCGACTCTTTATTCGACTGCTGTATCTGAAGATATACTTCCTTTCTGTAGATTGGGACAGTCTTCGGTGCTTTGATTCCAAGCTTCACATGTTCTCCCTTTACCTCAAGAACTGTCACTTCTATATCATTGTTAATCACTATTGCCTCATCTTTTTTTCTGGATAATGCAAGCATATTTCACCTCGTTTCTACGTTGCTCATCAATATCAGAGACTACGACCGGCAACGCACGCACGCAGTCTTCATAAGTTTATCAACATAACGCTCCGGAATCTATATAAACTATTCTTCTTTCTTCCTTCCTGCATTCAATATATCGTATATATAGTATTTCACAGGATAATCATCATTATCCACAATAATCTGGCATCCCTTTAATGCTGCCGGATTAATCACGATAGGTGCGCGAAGATTTGTACTCAGCTTAGTAATATCCGTCGGCACGGTAAGTGTGGTAAGTACCAATAATTCCTCATTCTCATCTAAAGCGCCAATATTTCTGAAAAGTTCATCCTCTACTGTCGGATTATAATCACTCTTAATCAGAAGTGGATCAATGACCGGAAATGCAATCGAAGTGTCATCAAGTGACTGAAGCCAGAGGATATTTTTATTTTTCGCTTCTGCATCATGTATGATCATGAATTGTTTCAAATCGCTAAAACCAATCATGCCATCCTTGAAATTGATGATCTTCTTTGCATCAACTTCTATTTCCTCAAATAACCTTGTCTGTACGTTCATAGTAAAACCTTCCCTTTCCTAGTTTTTGCCTGTTTCGGCTATTTTCCCAAAATGATTGTGTATAGTATACATCATAATACATTTTGAGCTGATTCGCAACAGATTTTGTAAGCTCCACTACTCTCTGGTTTAATTATAATTCAATTATTTTTTGTTTCAATATTATTTTTGTATTATCAATAACTATTAAGGCGAAACCAAGACATCACTTTGTCTCATGTTCCGCCCAAATACATCACCATATTTTCAGTTGTTACTTTACCCACAGAGAACTTGTACCCTAACAATTATCACTTTACCCACAAAGAACTTGTATCCTAACAATTGTCACTTTATCTGCAGAGAATTTGCCGCGCAAATTCTCTTAAGAACTTGCCCATACACGAAGCTATTTTATATTGCGGAGAATTTGCGCCAGCAAATTCTCCTAAGAACTTGCCCATACACGAAGCTATTTTATATTGTGGAGAATTTGCGCCAGCAAATTCTCCTAAGAACTTGCCTTGGCAAGTTCTTTTTTTTTAGAGGAAATCCAACAATTTTTTCTGCACTACCTTTGATGCCGCTGCCAGTGAAGCATCATAAATAGAACTCGCTTCTTCCAACTCTATCGCTACATTAACCACATTTGCCTCTTCGTTGATACTCTTTAAGTTATCGATGGTCACTCGCTGGGATTCAAGTCTGCTCTCATTGAGATCCAAACGGTTCAGTTTAACACCGACATTCGCCCTGGCAAGGCTCACTACTGACTGGTGGTTTTTGTACGCGGTAAGCCCTCTTGAAAAAGCATTTTTCATGTTTTCCTTTGAAAAATCCACTTCTCTCTCGCACAAATCTAATAATTCCTTATATTTGGCTTTTTCTGCACTTCCGGCATCAGCATTATTGTATAAATCTTTGATTTTATTCCTCTTTTCTTCTGCCGTCACTGCCACATTAACTACATCGATAATATCATCAAGGTCACGTTTCATATCCGGAGTAAAGACATCTTTGCCCTGCGTGTTAATCACCATTGTCTGGTTAAAATTAATCTCGTATTTGATTTCTTGTGAACGATTGGTATAAGTTACCCATTTTGACGAGTCGTCATCTGTCATGTCAACACAGTCAAAATACTGCTTGGGACTTAAGTCACCTTTGAAGAACTCACTCTTTGTGTAAGTGACATCAAACTTTTCTGCCGCCATTAACTTAGCATAGGCATTCGAGCCCAACACCAATTCACCCTTATCTGCAAGATAGTACACATCATCTTCTCCCGGTGTATAGGCATCCGGATCAGAAGATTTTTTGTTCATAATACCGGTAATATCCTCGTCCGGATTCGTCGTTTTAATCGTTACCCCGGCAGTATCGTCCAGCTTTTGATACGCAAGTCTAACCCGATAAGCATTATCAAGTGTCGGAAGCTTTACTGCCTTTGTATTCGTCGATGCTATTGTGGCATCATTAATCTTTGAAACATCTACCGCATTTTTTACTTTCGTCAGTGTATCCACATCATCCAGATTAAAATGTTCTGTAATCTGGTATTTATCACTTTTATCTTCTACATAGGTAAGCATCTGGTCTGTCTTAAACCCTGTAAATATGGTCATACCGGTATAGTCTGTATTGGCATTGCTGTAAATCTGTTCCCGAAATGATTTTAGTGAGTCGAGAATCGTATTCTTGTCAGTGGCATCATAGTAGCCATTTACCGCCTGATTACAGTATTCCGTAATATCTCCCACGATATCCACAATCGTTCCCAGTGCTTCCTCTGTCGTCTCCATCCAAGAGCGCGCATCACTGATATTCTTCTCTATGTATTGATCAATCTCCGCAATGGTTGTTCTGAATCGCAATGCTCGAATTGCAATAATCGGATCATCCGAAGGTCTCTGAATTACTTTCTCCGACACCAACTGCGTATTCAGTCTGTCCATTGTACTTTTATTGGTATTAATGTGTGAAAGCGAATTGTTAATCAACATTCCATTCGTTACTCTCATACAGCTTTCCCTCCTATATTCTAATATTCCTGTATCGATCACTATCCATTACCAAACACCGGTTCCTCCATTTTGGCAGTGTATCTTTTCTCCTACAGTCCCATCTCGTTAATCAGCTTATTATAAATCTGCTGCATCACGGATATCATTTTCGCTGCCAAGTCAAAGGCCTCCTGATATTTCACCAGATCCATTGCCTCCTCATCGCCATCAACACCCGAATATGACAAACGCTGATTCTCTATGCTCTGCTTGATATTAGAATAGTTGCGTTCAAATGAATCTGCCTTACTTACATCAACGGAAATCTCGGCAACAATACTGTGAAGATACTCCTGTGCATTGGAATTTCTGAAAATCGGTTTATCTCTCACCGCCAGCAGTCTGTCAATGATACCGGAATCCTCTACACCGTTCTGAATCGGGTAGGTAGATGTCGCTAACAGTGACGGATCATCAATCAAATCCTTGTTCACAGAAAGCACACCGGTGGATGACATGATATAAATCGGAATATCCTCTGTCGTATCACCATAAAGATTGTAATTCGCCGGCACTTCATTGCCATCTTCGTCGGTAATGGTGCTGTGCTGGTGAATGTCATTAAAGGTATCTGCAATGGTCTGCTTAAAATCCTGTATCTTCTCTACATAAAACGGTATCCCCTTGTAATTCACATTCTTCGCATATGGATTGGACGTATCTGCCATGGCATTGTTACCGTCTCTGACGTCAATCATCGCTCTTAACGCACCATTCATATCCATCGCAATCGGATCAAACTTTGTTCCGGAACCTGTCTCCTCATCATAATAATAGTAGATATCATATAAGCCATCGGCATCCATCTTACCGGCTCTATGCTCTCTCTCCACCAACACCATTGACTTCGCATCATAATCGTCCACCAGCGTGAAGCCTTCTGTCTTTACCATAAAATTCGTATGTCCGTTAGCAAATTCCGTTTCCGTCACCGTAATCGGAACAATAGAAGACAACTCATCCAACATGAGATTTCTCTTATCCCGCAGGTCGTTGGCCAGCACGCCCGTCAGCTCAACGGTATTAATCTGTTTGGTAACAGAAGCAATCTGTTCCGCAATGGTGTTCATTCTCTCCACCATATTACTTACTTCCGTATTACACTCCTGTTGCAGATTGGTCAGTTTATTCTGTATATCGTTAAAATAATCTGCCAAGCTCTGACAATAACTAAACAGCTCTGTTCTGTATGTCAGCTCCGACGGATTGCCCTGCATAGACTGCAGTGTTGTAAAAATATCCATGTACTCCGAGGTAAATCCCTGTGTCTCTATCTCATTAAAATAATCTTCAATCTGTATCTCATACTTATACTTGGTAGAATGATTGTTGAGCTTCGCCTCATTATCTCTGTATTTTACATCATAGTAATTATCTCTTAACTGTTCCACCTTGGTAATCTCAACGCCAGAACCCACCATACCATAGGAAGCGTAAAATCTGAGCGCATCACTGGCAGACTGACTGACTACCTGTCTTGTATATCCCTTCGTATTCTCATTCGATGTATTGTGCGCCGCCGTGGTAATTCCCGCCTGTGCGGCATGAATACCGGAGGTTGCTATATTTAAACCAAAAAATGTAGATGCCATAACCCATCTCTCCTTCCTAGCTTCCGAGTCTGTCAATAATATACTGTAACATTTCTGCCACTGCTGTCACATATCTTGAAGATGCGTTGTAAGCACCCTGAAATTTAATCATATTCGTCAACTCTTCTTCTGAAGAGACACCTGTAATCACAGTTCTCGCCTCATCGATCTGATCCGTTGCCTGTTTCTGGCTCGTTGCAATGGAATTATACAGACTTCCTTTATTGCCTAACGTATACACCATCTGTCTGTAATATTCCTTAAAAGTCAGCTTCGCCATATTGCCCGGATCCAACGTCATCTTCTGTTCATTCCATGTCTCTACAAGATCTGCGCCCTTCTGCAGGTCATTATCACCCTCCGGTGTTCTAAACGGAAGCTTGGAATAATCTTCTCTGATGACCTGGTTCATATCCATATTGGAAATGGTATATAAAGATTCCTTATCAAAACTATTCTTCTCATTATATACGTAATAAGTATTGCCATCATCACCGGTCACTTCTATGTATCTGTCAGTGTATTTTCTTGAAAACAGTTCTTGTGGAGGAAGCTCCCCGTCATCACCGGTAGAAACATCCCTATCAAGAATCTTTACCTTCGACGCTTCATAGGTATTACCTGCTGCATCTGTGTAAGTTGTCACGCCCTCCGGAACCTGAGCCGTGATGGGACTGAAAATATCATTGATCGTGGTCACTACTCCATTGACCAGCTTATCAAATAAAGCCTGGGCCTGGGCAACGGAAGAATTACCGATGGCACCATTATACTTCTTGACCGCCGCAAGATAGTCATTCAGTCCCTCATCCGTCGTTACATCATAGTCTTTTACCTCAGGCACATCCGTGTAATCTGCTCTGTAATCACCTCTGCCGAGAAGATAACCCTTGAGCATACCTATATCATTCTTATTGTTTGTGTTAATCTCCTGCTCTAAGAGAAAAACCTCCTGGTCATCAAGATACGGCCAAACACAGGAAAGATACATGGAACCCTCATCGCCATCTAATTGTCTCGTCTCCATGTGATATACACCGCCATCTGTGACAAACGGAACACCCTCTGCCATCACTGACACATACCCATTCGTCTGTTCTGTATAAGAAATCTTGACAAGATTCGATAACTCATCAAGATAATTGTCTCTCTTATCACGCAGGTCATTGGCATTTTCTACGCCTGCCTCTATCCCTGCAATCTTCAGATTCACATCATTAATCAGGTCTCCTAACTCATTCACCCTGTTCATGGTAGCAAGAATCTTGGTATCAAGATTCTTCTGATAGTCCGTCAGCTCTGTATAGACTGCCTGTGCTCTGCTCATAAATGCCTCTGCATACATGACAAGCTCAGACCTTGACACAATATTGTCCGGTGTCTTCGACATCTCATTAAACGCCGACCAAAGATTATCAAGAGCCTCTCTGAAACCTACACTCTCCGTCTCACCCATGATGGTCTCAATCTCTTCAATGACCTCTGACTGTGCCTCATAAAAGCCCTGTCTTCCATACTCTGTACGGTAGCTCTTATCAAGAAGAAGATCCCTTACCCTGCTGGTAACGGAAGACTGGACACCCAGACCAACCTGCTTCTTCTCCAACGCACCGTAACCTATATTGTTGTAATTTCTGTCACTCGTAAACGATAACTGTCTTGTATAACCCGGTGTATACACATTCGACAGATTGTGTGTAGTGGTATTCAATGCAATCTGTGCCGATTGTACACCGGATACACCGATATATATACTCGTCATTCCACCTGCCATGGCAGCCTCCCTATCCCTAAAAAATTAATTTTTAGCATCAAATCTTGAATTTACCAAAGGTGACTGTTGATTGTAAGCACCTTTGTTATAATTAGCTGTCTCAGGCAATTGATTGAGTCCATTGATATAATTAATGTTAAAATTAACAATCTCAAGAGATTCTTCTATCAACTGCTTATTGACATTATTTATGACCACCATGTCATTCAGCGTCAGCTTCAACCGGTCATGGACATCAGAAAGCATCTGCTGTACCTTATCCTGCCCTGCCAGTAGCTCTATAATATGCTTCACTGTAAGTGTACCCACATCCTTGTTCAACACTGTCGCTATATCACCGATGACTTCTTCACGTCTGCCCTCAAGAGCTGCCAGTCTGTCTGTATGCTCCTGCTCCCGTGCCGTCATCTCATTCAGTTTAGCGACATCTCCCTGAATAATAACCGATGTTTTTTCCTTTGCAAGCTCCAAAAGCTTCTTGTATTCCTGATTCTCCTCCTCAAGAGTCCAAATCAGATTCTCTATCAGACTAGCCAAGCTAACCTCCGTTCCCGAGTGCTCCTGTCAGAAAACATTTCTGACAACTGTGGTGCTCTCTTTTTCTTAGGAACTATATATTAAGTTATTAATATACATTTCCTTATCCTAATCTAAAACATGTCCCTGTCTGAAAATAAATTCCAGTCTGAAATAAATCCCTTATTACTCAGAACGGAATAATTACATTCCGTAATTATTCCGTCTTATAATCCACTATACTTTTCTAAAATCCTGTCAGCAAAACTCTCTGCACTCACATCATACGTTCCATTGTCTATACGTTTCTTAATATCATAGACTTTATCTTCCCTGATATCTGATGCGTTCTTAACAGCCATCTTGCTTGTGTTGTACACTTTACCAAAATCGGATATCTCTACCTTATCTCTCAGTGTGCTTCCGGATGACCTCTGCGTCTTAAGCTTGCTGTTAGACTTATAAATCTGAGTAATCTGATTATAAGCATCTATTCGCATAACTCTCGCCTCCCTGCGCAAATCATTACTATGGTAATAGTCCGGCCATGAACAAAAATCAACACAAAAAAACTGCTCTGTGGACTTATGTTCCCCGGCGGAATGCCCGTTTATGAGCAAAATCCGCTGTGAATCCGTTTTGTGAACGGCACGCCTGAACTGTTACATTTAATTCTAACATACATGTTTGTTATACTTAAATTATCGGCACACTTTTCTTTTTCATTAGAGTTAAATTAAATTTTATCGGATGAAGTTGTCTGACTGCTGCAATTCACAGATGATTAATTATCCAAAAACCTCATCTTCGGATTCGTCTTCCTGTCTCTTTTAATCTCCACCTGTGGCTTCTGGTAGGCATTATCTAATTTGTTCACCATCTTCTTACGACAATTATCACAGAACTTTCCTGTTGTAATCGGCTTTCCGCAATTCTCACAGCATATCTCTCCTGTGGCAGCAGAGAACTGAAGCCTCTCCTCTCTAATCCAGTCCTTAATCTGCTTAACCGGCACTGACAACTCCTCTGATACCTCTGCAATACTGGCATCCTTATGCTCCCGCACATATTCCTTTACCTCCGCAAACTTCTCCTCCAAATCCTTCTTGCAGTTGGAACATATCTGCCTGCCACTTATATAATTAAACATCTTACCACACATTCTACAATTTCTTGCGTCCATAATTCAATCCTCCATTTAATTGTATTTTACTTTCAGTAGCCACTTCCTATGCCCAAACTGATATAGTATACCCTGTCTGCTCCTGCCTGTTTAAGAACGCCTGCACAGGCATCAATGGTACTTCCGGTCGTGTATATATCATCGACTAATATGATTCTCTTTAATTCTACTACATTTTTGCTGACAATAAAAGCCTTTTCAAGATTTTTCTTTCGCAATGTGTCATCCAGTTCTTTTTGCGGTCTTGTATTGATTACCCTTTTAAGAACATGTTTCCTGACCGGTATCCCCAGCTTTCTGCCGAGTCCTACGGCAATGGTATCTGCCTGATTAAAGCCTCTGGTAATTTTCTTTTTATGATGAAGCGGCACCGGCACCAGCATATCCGCCTTCCATGAGGTTATTTCTTTTTTATATCTTTTCACGAGCTCATCCGTATAAAAATCCACATACTCCCGCTTATTATGGTATTTAACAGCATATATGGACTTTTTACCTGCCCCCTTGTTTTGAAGAAGTGCAATTCCTTTTTCATATGCATGATTTTTCTTTCCACAGTCAAAGCAATATTCTTCCTCCTGCTTTAGTATCTGCTTCCCACATTTTTTACAACATGGCTCCCTCACATACTCTAACTGATGATAGCAGGAGGCACATATCTTATCTCCCCCGAACCTGAGTATCCTGTCACATACAGGACATCTCACCGGGTATATAATTCCCAGTAAATCAATCAATACTCATACCACCTCCCTTAGCTCACATATCCGTTCCTTCAGTCCCGAATATCTTTCCTGTTCTTTGTCATTGGCCGCCATATCTTTAAAGACGCCGGCAATTCCCACCAGACAAACACATTTTTTTGCTCTCGTAACAGCAGTATAGAGAAGATTTCTGTTCATCAGCATTCTCGGTCCATTATAAAGAGGCAGTACTATGGCAGGATACTCGCTTCCCTGTGATTTGTGAATGGTAATGGCATATGCTAACTCCAGTTCATCTAACTGTTTGAAAGTGTACACCACATATTTATTCTCTTCAAATTCCACCTCCATATATTCT
The DNA here is from genome assembly GCA_902767015.1 of uncultured Lachnospiraceae bacterium. GTDB lineage: Bacteria > Bacillota > Clostridia > Lachnospirales > Lachnospiraceae > Bovifimicola. The sequence goes on from CACXFV010000003.1 coordinate 10,816, forward strand.
GTGTGAGGGTTAATGGTCTTAATTACCCCCACATCACCATTAAACACGCCCATACCTTTATCGATAACCACACCATACTTGCCACGTATCTCCCACTCCATCTGATAATCATTTTTTATCTGCATTACTTTGTCACCCTCTCTGAAGATACCGGAAGGTGTCTCTTTTTCCGTCTTGCCTTCCCCGGCAGGATTTAAAAAATTCTGCAGCACCTGATTCAGCCTTTCCACCCCTAAAAGTCCTTTTCTCATAGGTGTAAGCACCTGAATGTCATTTCTGTCCGCCTCTACATAAGGTGGCAGTTTTTCTTTAATCAGCGTCAGGGTTGCTGCGATAATGGCATCCGCTGTATCTCTCCTGATATACAAAAAATCTCTGCTTCTTCTTACCAGATCCACTTCTTCACCGCGATTAATCTTGTGTGCATTAATGACAATATCGCTGGTTGCCGCCTGCCGGAATATCTTCTCCAGCTGCACAACATTAAAGCATTCACTGTGGATGATGTCTTTGAGAACATTTCCGGGACCTACTGATGGGAGCTGATTAATATCCCCCACAAGAATCAGTCTGGTTCCTGTCATAATCGCCTTCAATAACGCATTCATCAAAAATATATCCACCATTGACATTTCGTCTATGATTATCACATCTGCCTCTAACGGATTCTGTTCATTCCTCTCAAACTGCATTGCTTTATTGTCATTTTCAGGATTCCCATTCAGCTCCAGCATTCTGTGAATAGTCTGTGCCTCCATTCCGGTGGCTTCCTTCATTCGTTTGGCCGCTCTTCCGGTAGGCGCTGCCAATCTGATTTCCATGTCCTCGCTCTCAAAATAACGGATAATGGTCCTAATGGTTGTCGTCTTTCCCGTCCCCGGTCCGCCTGTAATGATGACTAGTCCGCATTTTACCGACTCTATCACTGCCCTCTCCTGCATGGTTTCAAGAAGGATTCCCTCCTGCTCTTCTACCTTTCCAAGCTTTTCCACAATCTTTTTTTCGTCTGCCTCTGACTTTACATTCAAATCAATAAGATGTCTGGCAATAGATAATTCTGTATAGTAAAAATTAGCCGCATAAATCTTATCATCCTTGATAATAATTTTTTTGCTCACGGACATATTGGTAAGATGTCTATCCAAATCGAGCTCTCCGAGATTCAGCAGTTCCTGCGCCTTTTGGGCCAATTGCTGCCGCGGAATATACACATTCCCACTGACGGCAGACTGCTGCAGGGCATAAAGGATGCCACTCTCTATCCTGAAATCCGAGTCTGCACTGATTCCCACATGAGAGGCAATCTCATCCGCCATTTTAAACCCTATGCCATCAATATCATCCGCCATTCTATAGGGATTGACCTTAATCACCTCATAGATGCCCGGCCCGTAATACTGGTAGATTTTTACCGACAATGTCATGGATATTCCATACTGTGAAAGAAAAATCATGGCTTTTCTCATGTCCTTCTTCTCTTCCATCTGCTCGGATATCTCCATGGCTTTTTTCAGACTGATGCCTTTAATCTCCGCAAGTCTCTCCGGCTCCTCCTCCATGATTCTGAAAGTATCCTTTTTAAATTTATTCACAATCTTTGTGGCGGTAGAATTTTTAATTCCCTTAATAGCCCCGGAACCAAGATATCGTATCATGGAGATTTCATCCTCCGGCGGTACAATCTCATACTCACTGATCTTCATCTGTATTCCATAAGTCGGATGATTCGTATACTCTCCCCTGACCTCAATAAATTCTCCTTCACTGATATACGGAAAGATTCCGACACAGGGCATGTCCTCTCCATCTGCATTGACAGACATGACAGTATATCCGTTTTCACTATTTCTAAATACAATCTTCTCCACATATCCTTTTAATGTATCCATCAGTAAAATTCCTCTATAAATCAAAAATATTTCGCCATGCAAAAGGCTGGTAATTTACCCGGTCTGTTATCGTACACTACCAACCGTCTGCATGTCGAAATCTATTGTTGTGTCTTATATTATATATGATATTGTCTTTTCATCGATTCATATAGTGTCTTCGCAAGTCCGATGCTCTGTGTCTGTGTCGTATCGCTTGCAAGCTGCTGAATCGCACTCTCTTTAAAATAATCCGTCAGTCTTGATGTAGAGGAATCCTCCTCACTCTTTGGAATCATGTTCTCCATACCTTTAAACACCTGTTCCAGAAAGTAAGCTTCAAATTCCTTACAAACCTCCATCAGCTCTTCATCTGTTGCGCTGCTGTAGTCCTCAGACGATATCCGGTCCTTAAGCCTGGTTGATGAGGCTGCATTAGAATGATACACATCCGAAAGACTATTTAAGTAATTATCTATTGACATATCCATATTCTACACCTCCGCATACCGCAGGTTCAATTTGCAGTACTGCTTTCACTGCTCCTATCCACGCTTAAGCTGATTTGCCTGTGACATCATCTCATCTGAAGTCGTAATGGCTCTGGCATTCATCTCATAGGCACGCTGTGCCACAATCAGACTGACCATCTCATCCATAATCTGGACATTAGACATTTCAACATAGCCCTGCTTTAAATTACTCTGCTTTACCACACCGTCCGCTTCATACTGCGGCTCACCCGAAGCACCTGTCACTTGATAAAGAGAATCTCCTACTTTCTCCAATCCTGACGGATTGGCAAATTGAACAACACCAAGCTGTATTCCCAACATCTGCGCATTATTCGTTTCATCAGGATAGCAAACATTACCTCTGGCATCAATCTGCAGCTTTGACACGTCGTATTCATCCGTATCAAACTCAATCTCATTGCCGTCCGTATCCAACACAGCAAGACCTTGCGAATTAGATAGTCTTACGCCTCCTGAACTAATCGCCCAGAGGAAGGAGCCGTTCCTGGTGTATTTGTCCTCTCCATCAATATCTCTGATGACAAAAAAGCCCTCACCTTCAATGGCAAAATCGGTATCAATCTCTGTATGCTGCATATTACCCTGTGTAAATACGGAAGTAATCGAGGTATTCTTTACTCCTAAACCTACCTGTGCCCCCACCGGCTTTGTCTCTCCATTGGCACTGGTGGTCTTCGCCTGTATCGTCTGATATAAAAGAGACTTAAATTCAGCCGTCTCCTTCTTATAGCCGATTGTATTGATATTCGCCAAATTATGGGAAATCGTATCTACATTTGTCTGCTGCGCCCTCATTCCGCTGGCAGCAGTCCAAAGGGATCTCATCATAAACCTTCATCCTTTCTAAACTATAACTATCTGCCGTCATCAGTATTCACTTAAGAAAGTCTTCCGACGTTATTCACTGATTTATCCAGCATACTGTCGATTGTCTGCTCTACCTTCTGGTTTGCCTCAAAGGCTCTCGCTATCTCTATCATATCTACCATCTCATTCACTACATTGACATTGGACATCTCAAGATAACCCTGAGCCACTCTGCCATCAAAACTAATCTCCTCTGCGCCATCCAATGCAACGTAGTAATTTTCTCCGGTATCCTTGCTCAGATAGTTATAATCCTCAAAATCAACAATGCCAAGGGTGTCAACATATGCTTCATCCGCATAGATATTCCCCAACTGGTCAATGTGTATACTGAGTGCCTCCGGATCTATCTCAATCTGCTCTCCCGACTCATTCAGAACATAATCCCCATCCTTTGTTCTTAAAATGCCGTCTACATCTGTCGTAAAACTGCCGTCCCTGGTATATTTTATAATCTCTTCGCCCTTCTTATTGGTGAATGATATAGAGAAAAATCCTTTTCCCTCTAAAGCCAGATCATATGTATTCTCTGTTTCGCGGAGCGAACCCTGTGAATAGTCTACATATGTTTCTCCTATCTTGACACCCAGACTCATCTTGCCTATTCTCTGGTTCAGATAACCAACGGAGTTATCCTTGACTTTGACTGCCAAAACATCATCAAAGGCACGTCCCGTCGCACCTTCCCGCTTATAGCCGGCCGTAGAAACATTGGCAAAGTTGTTCGTAATCGTGTCAAGCCTATACTGCTGGTTCAGTAACCCTGTATAGGATGTATAAAGCCCTCTAACCATTCTCTTTTTGCTTTTCTCCTTTCTGTTGTCAGCGAATTCCGCTTAACGCACCAATATTCTCCCATCTCATCGCAGCATGTCTCGCTATCCGTTTTCCTTGCAAAACATAACCGCAACCGGATTGAACTCTATTAGTTATATCGTACAAAATCATCAATAACTAAACCCTGCACACTAAAAAATGTAACAGTTCAGCCGACTGCCGCCACAAAATATCCTTCATTTCACGAAGCCACTGTTACTCTGCCGTTCCGTCGCTCAAAAATTCTATAAACTTACCTGTTCCAATAGCAACCGCTGTCATCGGATCTTCTGCTGTCATCGTATTGATGCCGGTCTTCTCCTCGATTAATTCCTCTAATCCCTGCAGAAGGCATCCTCCTCCCGTAAGCACAATTCCTCTATCTGCAATATCTGCCGAAAGCTCCGGCGGAGTCTGTTCCAATACGCTGTGCACTGCTTCTACAATCTGCGAGGTTGTCTCCTTCAATGCCTCCTCTGTCTCATCAGAGGTTACGGTAATGGTCTTAGGAAGACCTGTCACAAGATTCCTTCCGCGTACATCCAAGGTAACAACCTCCGGACGCTTATACGCCGAACCAATCTTAATCTTAATCTCCTCCGCTGTTCTCTCACCAATCAGAAGATTGTGCTTCTTTCTCATATATCTGACAATTGCCTCATCAAAATCATCACCGGCAATCTTTACCGAAGTGCTGACAACAGTTCCTCCTAATGAGATAACGGCGATATCCGTCGTACCACCACCGATATCTACAATCATATTGCCACATGGTCTTGTAATATCAATTCCTGCACCAATCGCTGCCGCTATCGGTTCCTCGATGATAGCCACTTCTCTTGCACCTGCCTGCAGCGTAGCATCTTCTACCGCTTTCTTCTCTACCTCCGTCACGCCGCTTGGTACACAGACACTGATTCTCGGTTTCTTAAAAGTTCTCTTGCCAATCGCCTTCTGTATAAAATGCTTCAACATCTTCTCCGTTACCGTATAATCAGAAATCACGCCCTGTCTCAGCGGTCTGACTGCCACAATATTTCCCGGTGTTCTTCCTATCATAAGGCGCGCCTCCTCGCCAATCGCCTTAATCTTGTTGGTGTCTCTGTCAAATGCCACTACTGACGGCTCCTTTAATACCACACCCTTGCCTTTTATATATACTAAAATACTAGCTGTTCCCAAGTCAATTCCAATATCTGTACCTAACATTCCTTTCTCCTTTCCAAACACATACGTTCTGTCAAATCTATCTATCTCAATTGTCATATAATACTGTCCTGTGCAAAGCCGTCACACTTCCGTTTACTACTACCGGCATGATGCATAAAGGCATTGCTTTTCTCATTATATACAATAACTTAAAAATATGGAAGAACTTTTTTTAGAAATTTAAAGAATTTTACATCTATTTTACAGAATTAATTTTTTTTTTATTTTGAGGACAAATTTTAGACACATTTAAAAAATATAATAAAATCATACTACTGATGAAGTAGTAAAACAACTTAACATTTTCATAACTCAGCCTAGTAACTTTACAGTTGCTAGGCATCCCCCAAAAAAAGTAAATCAAGGATTGTCTTGGCAGTCCTTGATTTTTTATTATGCAAAACGGTCTCATGCATTTTTATGAAGATACTTCTCTCTTGTGGCGAGACCGCCTCTTATGTGGCGTTCAGATTTGTTAATGTCAAGCACCTTTCTTGCGTCATTGGCAAGCGTAGGATTGATATGACACAAACGTTCTGTCACATCCTTATGTACTGTACTTTTGCTGATTCCAAACTGTCTGGCTGTCTGTCTGACGGTTGCTTTATTTTCAATGATATAATTCGCCAGTTCAACAGCCCTTTCTTCTATATATCCTTTCATTTGCATATCCTGTATAGAGTTATTTATACAAGATATGCAGCTTTTAAAAATATATGACAGTTATTCTGAAACAACAATGATTATCAGAGTTCCTTCGCCTCCTGCGTGAGTGCTTCCATGTCCTTCAGATAATCTCCCAGTCTCTTTCTGATATACACTACGTTGACCATATCCATCATTCCAATGAGAATCAGGAACAGTCCCACTATCCGTAATACCATCTTTGCCGTACCAAAGGAGTGTAATAAGAATACGGCGCCAATCAGAATGGTCACAACGGAAATCAATGCAAGATATGCCCAGCCCTTCGCTTTCATCTTCATGGCATTCAATGCCGATTGAAGCTTCATCACGCCATTAAAGATAATCAACACACCGATAATACGCGACATGATTTCCATGATGGTCTTATACCCTACGATAAAAAACAATCCCAGAATAATCAGCACAATGCCAATAATAAATTTATTCTTCGGAAGATTGTTCTTAACATCTGATACAAAATAAATAATCAGGTTCACCGCACCTATCAGTAATATGACAGAGCCTACGGAAAAACAGAGGGTTTCCATCACACCTTTCGGATTCAGTACCAAAAGCACTCCCAACAATACAAACAGGGTCCCCATCAGGACATTCTGAAGTGTAGCACCTTTTAATTCTTTCAGACTGTCAGTGCTTTCACTCTTTTTCTTTCCAAACATAAATCACCTCATTTATTCTATCACTTTAATCCAGCCTTCCGGTGCTTCTATCCTTCCCATCTGGATACCGGTGAGTGTGTCATACAGCTTTTTGGTAACAGGTCCCATATCGTCCATACCACTCGGCAGGCAGATCTCATTACCGTGGTCAACAATCTTGCCAACCGGCGAGATAACGGCAGCTGTTCCGCACAGACCACATTCTGCAAAATCTTTCACTTCTGAAAACAGGACTTCTCTCTCCTCTACCTCCATGCCAAGGTATTCCTTTGCAACATGTACGATGGAGCGCCTTGTGATAGAAGGAAGGATGCTTCCTGACTTCGGTGTCACAAGCTTATTATCCTTCGTGATAAATATGAAGTTAGCGCCACCCGTCTCTTCTACCTTTGTTCTTGTACCCGGATCAAGGTACATATTCTCAGCAAATCCCTCCTCATGTGCTGTAACAATTGCATGCAGACTCATGGCATAATTTAATCCTGCTTTGATATGTCCTGTTCCATGAGGTGCAGCCCTGTCAAAATCACTGACCTTAATCGTAATCGGCTTTGCACCACCCTTGAAGTATGGTCCAACCGGTGTCGTAAATACACGGAACTGATACTCCTCCGCCGGCTTCACACCAATAACCGGAGAACTTCCAAACATATATGGTCGGATATAAAGAGTTGCCCCTGAACCATAAGGAGGCACATATGCCATATTCGCCTTTACCGTCTGTACTACCGCATCCACAAATCTGTCCTCCGGAAATAGCGGCATCTCCAATCTCTGTGTAGAATCCTTCATTCTGCTTGCATTCAGGTCAGGTCTGAAACATACTACCTGTCCCTTTTCTGTTGTGTAAGCCTTCAAGCCCTCAAAACAGGTCTGCGCATACTGCAATACACCGGCACATTCGCTGATAACAACCGTATCATCTTCTGTAAGAATACCGTCATCCCACTTGCCGTCCTTATAATTAGACACATATCTCTTATCTGTCTTCACATAACCAAAACCAATATTAGCCCAGTCAATATTCTTCTTTTCCACAATAACAACTTCCTTTCATCTGTCAGCAACATCTTGTCCGATTGCTCTTTCCTTTTTTCTTTTAGATAGTTTACCCCCGCTTTTTTCTACTGTCAAGTGCAATTTATAAAATCCGTTCCAGCTCTTTTACGCTATCTGCAATCGCATAAGGATGACACGCCTTTAATTCCTCCATTTCACCATAACCGAAGCTGACCAGTACACAACGCATTCCCGTTTCTGCAGCGCCGATGGCATCAAACTTTCTGTCGCCTACCATACAAGCCTTGCTCACCTCAAAAGTATTTTTTCGTTCCATGTTCCCTATCTGCTCAATGGCATAACGGATAATATCTGCTTTTTCCACTCTGCTCTCTGTCATGGTACTTCCTGCGACAAGATAAAAATACTGATACAAATCAAAATGTTTCAGGATTCTTATCGCATACTCCTCCGGCTTTGACGTCGCAAGTATGACTTTTACGCCACTCTGACACAGCTTTGCAAGCAGTTTTGGTATTCCGTCATATACCGTGCACTCAAATATTCCAATATCATGATAGTATACCCTGTATTCCTTAACAGCCTCCAATGCCTGTTCATGGGAAAAATGATAAAATTCCTCAAAGGATTGATATAGGGGCGGCCCGATAAACGGACACAGGGTATCCAGATTCTCCACCATGATTCCATATTTTTTTAACGCAAATTGTACCGACTTGGTAATTCCCACCTTCGGATCCGTAATCGTACCGTCAAGATCAAATAATACATATTGAAACATAGCCGTCTCCTCTCCCGGTTATAAAATAACAATCGTGACTCAATTACAATTCAACCGTTACAAAAAATGTGCGCAGATGCGCACATTTTTCATTACTGTTTACAGATAGCCTTCACAGCTAAACTATTATGATTAATAAACTTTTGCTTCCTCTTCTCTATTCAATACTCTTAAGCCGCCCTGTGCAAGTGCCAGCAGCTCATCCTCACCAGGATATACGGTAAATGGCGCGATAAAGCCTGCATATGCCTCTAACCGGTCGGTAATATATTGATTATAGGCAATACCACCGGTTACAATAATCCGGTCAACCTTTCCCTGAAGAACACATGCCATTGAACCGATATCTTTGCTTACCTGATAGATAAAAGCATCTCTGATGAGTTTCGCATTGTCATCATCCTCTGCCATCTTCATGACATCTCTCATGTCATTCGTTCCGAGATAAGCATTCAAGCCACCGTTACCTACAAACTTCTTGTATACTTCTTTTTCTGTATATTTACCGGAGAAGCACATACTGATTAGACCGCCAACCGGTACACCTCCAGCTCGCTCCGGAGAAAATGCGCCGTCGCCATCTAATGCGTTGAATACATCTACCACCTTACCATTCTTATGTGCGCCTACGGAAACTCCTCCGCCCATATGCACAACGATAAGGTTAAGTTCTTCATAATTCTTTGCACTTTCTTTTGCGTATCTCTTCGCCACAGCCTTCTGGTTCAATGCATGGAATACGCTGATTCTCGGAATCTCAGGAACACCTGACAATCTTGCCACTTCATCAAGCTCATCAACAACGACCGGATCAACGATATAGGAAGGAACACCTATCTCATCGCCAATCTCCCTTGCCAAAATGCCTCCCAGATTAGACGCATGCTGTCCCTGCTTTCCAATCTTTAAATCTTCTAAAAGTTCATCACTTACAGTATAGGTACCACCCGGTATCGGCTTTAGCATTCCGCCGCGGCCTACTACCATCCCAAGTGACTTAATATCAAAATCTTTTTCCTTGAGAAGATTCAATATAATATTCTTTCTGAAATCCTTCTGGTCTACAATCGATGCATACTGTGCAATCTCCTCTGTAGAGTGTCTCAATGTTTCTTCAAATAATAATGTCTCATCCTCAAACACACCTATCTTTGTAGAGGTAGAGCCCGGATTGATAATCAAACTTTTCACTGACATAGTCTGTCTCCTTCTTATTTTTATCAATTACTGATTCTTCATCGCCTCTGCCATAACAGAACCAAGTGCGATAGAATTAATCTTTGTCTGTGCATCATCAGAACGTGATGTAAGAATAACCGGTGCCTTTGTTCCGGTGATGATGTTACCATTCTTAACCTTTGCTGTATGTACCAATGTCTTGTATACAAGATTACCGGCATGAATATCAGGGAATAACAATACATCAGCGTCTCCTACAATCTTTCTTCCTTCTGCCCCCTTGTGTACTGCTGCCTCCGGCTCAATGGCAAGATCCATGGAAAGCGGACCATCTACAATGCAACCGGTTATTTTGCCTTCTTCATTCATCTTTGTCAATTCTTCTGCCTCTACGGTAACCGGCATCTTCGGATTGACTATCTCTACTGCCGCAAGCGGAGCTACCTTAGGCATCTCAATACCACACGCATGGCATACCTCCACTGTGTTCTCTATAATGGAAACCTTGTCCTCCAATGTAGGATACGTCATAAAAGCCACATCTGCAAGGAACAACAGTCTGTTGATTCCCTCTATTTCAAATACGCACACATGTGACAGTGGTCTGTTATTACGAAGACCTACCTCCTTATCAAGTACACTCTTTAAGAAGGATTTTGTATCTATCAAGCCTTTCATATACATATCCGCTCTGCCTGTATGCACAAGCTCTACAGCCTTTAATGCTGCCTGATATGTATCCTTTTCATTGATAATCTCATAACCGGTAAGATCCATATTGATGCTCTGTGCCACTTCTCTAATCTTGTCCTCATCACCGACTAAGATGGCATTGGCAATGTTCTTCTCCTTTGCCTCTCTCACCGCCTCCAGTACCGGCGCATCCTGCGCTACTGCCACTGATACAGTCTTGATACTGCAGCTGTTCACTTTTGAAATTAAATCTTCAAATCCTTTCGCCATTTCCTCTTTTCACCTCTGCGTTATATTTATATGCTGTTGTCAGCACACCATTAAAACTTATATTATCACTTTGAGAATGAAAAATCAACACTTAAAAGTGTTTTAACCACAAATGTTTTGTGCAATCCCCTGCGCAATGGCAAACGCTAATTCCTCCTCGTAGTTTTGAAAAATGCGGTTGTCGTAGTTGCTGGAAATAAAACCCACCTCCAGAATCATACTTGTCATCGATACTTTATTAACAGCATAGTCTTCATAGGGATTGTCCATTGTTCCGCATTTTATTCCTCTGTTATAAAGCCCCGTAATACTTTGTTTCATATTACGCAGTATTCCTTCTGCGATATTTTTTGCCTCCTGTGGCTCGGAAGAATTAATCCACGCCTCAATTCCATTGATATCCTCCTCTCCCTCATACACATTTCTGTGTATGGATACAAACAAATCTGCATGGGACTCCTCTGCTATCTGTCTGCGTCTTTCAAGGCTTAAGGTCTCATCCTTTGTTCTCGTCATAGTCACATTGATTTGAATGCTTTCAAGGTATTGTTCTACCATGAGCGCCAACTCCAGATTCTGTGTCTTTTCATGCACCCCCTCGATGGATTCTGCACCGGTATCGCTGCCTCCATGACCGGCATCCAGACATACCGTTAAGCCTGTATCTGCTTGATGTCCCTTCCCACACAATTCTTTAAATTTTGTCAGATTTTCCTTTGACACAGACACTCCCACCACCGGTTCTTGTTCCTGTCCTTGTCCCTTTTCCTCGAAGATATCGATGTATCCGTCTGCATACCTTCTCTCTTCCCCTATCCTTTCCTCCTGTCTGCCGGTTTGCTTTTGCAGGTGGTGATATTTTTTGACATTTTTTATAACAAGCGTGACAAGCACTATGAAAAGAATTAAATTCACAATGAGCATAATTCTGTTCCATAGCACCTTTGCCTTTCTCTTTGATTTTCTTCTGCTTTTCTCTCGATTCTCTTCTTGTTTTTCTTTCATTCCTATTCTGCTTTCCCTTCTGTCATTTCGGCCTATACGGCTGATTTTCATCAGCCGGACAAACCGTTTTTCAAAGTACCTTTTTCTCTTACGGCTATATTCAAATTTACCTCTGCCATTGCAAAAAAGTATTCAAGAAAATGTAAAAATAATGTAAAGGATAATGCTTTCATTACTTTTTACAAAATCTTTACAACTTTTCTATATACTTTTAGTTAAAAAGTTTATAAAATAGTTTCAGATGTTTTTGTTGAAACGAAGACATGAAGTGCAGATGAGGGGGGGCAGTGAATAGAGCGGAAGATGTTTTTCGACTGGCGGTTATCTGAACTGTCACAGTGTAATAGCAACACCAGATTGGAGATTAATATGATAAAAATACTGATTGTCGAGGATGATGAAAATATTGCCAAAATGATACAGGCCACCGTATCCATGAGCGGATATGAACCACATGTGTGTCACAACGGTACAGATGGTCTTGAAAGAATTAATAGTGGTTTATATGACCTTGTTTTGTTAGATATCATGCTTCCCGGATTAAACGGCTTTGAAATTATTTCAAACCGCCAGAATCACACCCCCATTATCTTTATCACTGCCAAGCAGGATGTTTCTGATAAAGTGACCGGTCTGAAGCTGGGGGCGGAGGACTATATTGTAAAGCCCTTCGAGCCAGTAGAGCTTCTCGCAAGAATTGAGGTTGTGCTCAGGAGGTACCATAAGAATGAACAGCTTCTAACCTACAGGGATATTGCGATTAATATTGATGAGCACACCTGCAGGCAGGGCGATGCCTTCGTGAGTCTTACCCCCAAGGAGTTTGAACTTCTCGTATTTTTCATACGGCATCAGGATATGGCAATATCCAGAAGTCAATTATTATCCTCTATATGGGGATACAATTTTGAGGGTGAATCCAGAACCGTGGATATCCATATACAGCAGTTAAGGAAAAAACTCGGACTCAAAAATGTACTGATTACGATTCCAAAGCTCGGATACCGGTTAAACAGCGAAGCAGAAGATGATACTACTTTTAGAAATGAGGACTAACTTTTGAAATTATGGCAGAAAATATTTCTATGGACTCTTTTAATCGTGATGGTTGCCATTAGCAGCATAGAAATACTTTTATTAAAAAGTAATTTTAATGAAACAATTGAAAAACAGACGGAAAGCTACATCTCGAAGCATGCCTACATGGTATCCAATATCAATAATAAGATTCTTACCAGGCGTATGCAGAGTGATTCCATCATCCTCTCCCGAAACAATGTGATAGAGATTATACGTGAGATTTTTGAGGGTTCCGGAACAACTTCCTCTACGGTTGTGGCACTATTCAGTGATGTGAACCAAATCCTCTACACAAATTCCCTGATTGAGCTTGATATGGGACTGTTGGAAAAAGTGGTTACAAACAATTCCGAGGCTATTGCCTCAAATTCAAGCATTTCCGATTATTACACGCAGCTTCTCAATATAGACGGAAAAACAAGATTATTTGTGGCCTCCATCGTTACCTTTGAACAACAGGATTTAATCTTTGTCACTTCTAATGACATTTCAGATATCTTTGCCTCCTATAATCATCAGCTGAGGTATGCCAAATTTATCTGTATTGCATTATCCCTTGTATGCTCTATCATATTGCTGATTCTTGTCAAATTTCTGTTAAGACCCCTTGAGTATCTCAACAGAACGACACATGCCATTGCCTCCGGCAATTATAGCCAGAGAATTAATGTAAAAACCCATGATGAACTGGGAATGCTTGCGGACAGTATGAATATCATGGCGGATTCCGTGGAGGAGAATGTCTCACAGCTTAAGGAGGTGGCTGAAAACAGAAAAGAATTTATCAATAATCTTTCTCATGAAATGAAAACACCTTTGACCTCTATTCTGGGATTTGCAGACATCATAAGAATCAAGCGGAATATCACTGCAGAGGAATTATCTGACTACAGTAGTATTATTTTTGATGAGGCAAAAAGACTGAAAAATTTATCCGGTAAACTGATGGAGCTTATCACAATCGGTGAGACGAATCTTGAATTTATTGAAATAGAAACCACTGAACTGTTTTCCCAAATAGACCTTTTAATGCAGCCTATTATGAAAAACAACGAGATGTTGCTGGAAACCTCCTGCGATAATTGCATTATCCGGGTTGACCTTGAGCTTTTCAAGTCCATGCTTCTCAATTTTATTGATAATGCCGTGAAAGCTTCCTCGAAGGATTCTATGATACAGCTCAAAGGCAATTTTGCCGGCGAATCCTTTACCATCTGCATTATTGATACAGGAATCGGCATCTCGAAAAGTGAGCTCAACAAGATTACAGAGCCATTCTATATGGTTGACAAAGCAAGAAGCCGGAAGGCCGGCGGTGCCGGACTGGGACTTGCCTTATGTAAAAGTATTGCCGAAATCCATGAGGCTGACTTTAAAATATTGAGTGAAATCAATAAGGGAACCACTGTAAAGCTGTCTTTAAAAGCCACACCGGTTCCGAATCCGGAGCCCTCGAGTGACACTAAGAAAGGAGTGTAACTATGCTGCCACCAGTCAATAATAATCACCGTTTTTTTCAAAAGAAATCCAGCCGGCGCACCTTGCAGACTGCCCCGGGAGATTACTTCGGACCTCTCTTCATAACGGTGCTCATTGCGTGCCTGATTATCTTTATCGGTTACAGGTTTATTGATATTGTGGGGGACTATTTTATGATAACTGATACAGCTATCACTGCACATTCTAATTCTCTCAATGACTCCTATATATTTTACTCACAATCGGACAGCGACATAACGCTCTATCCATGGGCATACTATGATGACTCTGCACCGAATTATTATGAGTATGTGATGAATTATGACCAATTATATACTGATGAATTTGACTTGAACAACTACATTGACGCAAATGAATTATATGAGCAGATTCGTTACAGCTTCTATCAGTCTGTGCCGGAAATCAAACCGATCATACTGAAAGCACATTCCTCTCTCTATGAAATTATGGATTTCGACAATATTATGTATGACTTGTCTGTCACTACGTTTAATAATCAGTTATTCTTCTTCTATCAGAAGGATCTGACGATTGATGATGAAGTCTACAATATGTCTTTTGCCATGAATAACCGGCTTGAATTACTATCCTTTCAGTGCCGTCCGCTGAATAATTCCTCTTATACACAGATTGGCATGAATCTCGCAAAGAGGCAGATTACCAAATTAATCAATGATAATTACTGTAATTGTTTTACACTGCTGATTTATGATGTCTTGTATCATGAAAGGATTTTGGAAAATTATAAGGTGGTAAGTAATTCCTATGGAGACTACACTTTTTATCTCAATAGTGAATTATATTATGACTATTGGGAGAAGCATCAGGAGGAAGGAGAGTTTCCTTCTGAGCAGGATGATTATGACAAGTCCTATTATTCTGACTATAATGAATATTATTATAACATCAACGTTTCTGATGCTGATGACGATGTTGATGGCACAACCTGGGAGACCATCAAAAATAGTGTTGTTTTTGATGATAAAGATATCTCCTTGCTCATAACCGAAACAGAAGAGGCGCCTTCCATGATGATTGACACAAATGTTACCTATACAAGTGATATTCTGGATAACATTTTTGCTGCTGATGATATCACATTGACGGAAATATCCAATCATCTGTACCAGAAGCAGATGATTGTCAGAAATGATGAATTACTTGTAATTATTCCTGATAATAACATTGTTCTTCACTTTGATCCTTATTCTAATGTCTTTACGGGATTTAACAGGATAAACGGATAAAATTGTGTTTACTTTATGTATAAATTGAAGTATACTACAATCTGTGCTTTTAAAAACTTGGAATCAGGGATACTATTCAAAGTAACCAAATAATAACTATTGTTCAGAAATGGAGATTGTAATGACTAATAAACGACTTTCAAAACAGGAACGTTATAAACGAAGGCGCAGAAAAAAGCGCCTGAAGCTGTTTTTACTCTGCATAGAACTCACTGTCTTTCTGCTGGCCATCATTGGTGTATCTATCTTTTTGATGCCTAATTCAAAGGCTTTTCTTGTGAAAGCTTTTACAGGCTGTCCGGCAGGCAGAAGTCTTCTAAAGTCCCTTTATAAGGATGACTATGAGGCAAATGTACTTGACAAAAATGTAGACAAAAATAAAATCAGAACAGTCGATTTAGGGGAAGGATATACGAATATCGCTTTATTCGGTATTGACCCCCGACTTGGAGAGTTTGAAGACTCCACACATACTGATACCATCATGATTGTCAGCATCAATAATAAAACCCATGATGTAAAGCTTGTGTCCCTTTACCGCGATACGCTGCTTAGAATGACTACCCGTGATGGTGATATCGACTATGAGAAAGCTAATTCCGCCTATTTTCGCACAGGTGTAGAGGGTGCCCTTAATATGCTTAATAACAATCTTGACCTGGATATCACGGAATATGTTCTTGTGAATTTTGAGGGACTTACCCATATTATTGATGCGTTGGGTGGTATTGATATCAACATTACTGAGGATGAGGCTTACTATATCAACGGTTATCTCACCGAGACGCGAAAAATTACAGGACTTGACACCCCTGATGTCAGCGAAAACGGATATGTGCATTTGACCGGACTTCAGGCAACAGCTTACTGTCGTATACGATATGTAACATTTACAGATGAAAACGGTGTGGAGTATATCAATGACTATGGTCGAACCGCAAGGCAGCGATATGTGTTGAATACTTTACTGCAAAAAGCAAAGGCTGCGGGTATTTCGCAGGTTCTCAATGTTGCTGACACACTGATTAAAAAGAATAATGTCAATGGTCATAGGATTATTTCAACAAATATTGAATGGACCAGAATCGTAGACCTGTTGACTGTGGCTGTGGACTGTAACCTTACGGAAACTTTTGGTTTTCCGTATGACGTCTATACACCGGAATCCGGAAGGCCTTACTATGGTTATGTGGTTCCTATGGGGCTTAAGCAAAATGTCACGAGACTGCACTCGCATCTGTTCCCTGATAAAAACTATGCACCATCAGATATGGTAGACAGAATTAATGATTATATCATCAACGAGACAGGAATTTATCCTCCTGACTAATTTTCTACAATTTTTGACATTCTCAATGACAAAAAGAGGTTACCACATCGACTTTTAAGTGGCGGTGCGGCGACCTCTTTCTGCTCCACATTTTTTCAAAATCCGCTGTTATACAGCAGAGTCCTCAAAACGGAAGATATTTTGCGAATAGTGATTAGCAGAACAGTTACTGCTTTGTTAAAACACATCCTCAAATATGAAAGTAAGCATTGACAAGATAGATAATCAGCAAAGCCATGACGGCGGCGCCTAGAATGTAGCCAATCACATTAAAAAATTTTAATTTTACCATATTTGTTATTTATTATCCTATAATTTACTGATATTATCAATGATTCCCAATAATTCCTTTTTATATTCCTCAATCTCACTGATTTTTTTAGTAGGTGTATACATAAAATACGGCACTGCCTCCTGAACAAATTTCATTCTTCCCTTATATTGTTCGATAAATGCCGGAATATTGTCTGTACGGATTTCTGCATTCTGATAGAGGCCTATCTTGAATTTACCTCCGATTTCTGTTATTTCTGTAATCCATGCTTTATGTGCCAATGCCTTAATCTCGGCAATAGTCATAAGATTAATCACATTTTTAGGAATCTCTCCAAAACGATCCGTGAGCTCATCAATCATATCGCTATAATCTTCTTCTGTCTGCACACCAGCAATCTCTTTATAGACATTAATCTTCTGTGTCTCGTTTTTAATATAAGAATTAGGAATATAGGCATCAAGACTGAAGTCAAGCTTCGTCTCATAATCATCATAGGTCTTTTCTCCCTTCATGGACTGAACAGCCTCGTTTAACAGCTTACAATACAAATCATATCCCACCGCCAGCATGTGTCCGTGTTGTTCGGCACCCAGCACATTTCCGGCACCTCTGATTTCCAAATCCCGCATTGCAATCTTAAAGCCACTTCCAAGCTCCGTAAATTCTCTGATGGCATGAAGTCTCTTTTCCGCTGCCTCCCGCAGCATCTTATCCCTCTTATACATCAAAAATGCATAGGATGTTCTGCTGCTACGTCCCACACGGCCTCTTAACTGATATAGCTGTGACAGTCCAAAATTGTCCGCATCATGTATGATAATCGTGTTTACGTTTGGTATGTCAAGACCTGTCTCTATAATAGTGGTGGCCACAAGGACATCAATCTCTCCCTCGATGAAATCATACATTATCTGCTCTAATTTTCTCTCGTTCATCTGCCCGTGAGCATAGACAACATTTGCCTCTCCCACCAGTTTGGCAACATGTGAGGCGATTTCCTCAATATTATTCACGCGATTGTAGACATAGTATACCTGCCCTCCCCGCGCCAGTTCACGATGAATGGCTTCACGCACCATCTCATCATCATATTCCATCACATAAGTCTGAATCGGAAGACGGTCTACCGGCGGTTCTTCCAGAACGCTCATGTCTCTGATGCCGGCAAGGCTCATGTGCAGAGTTCTCGGAATCGGTGTTGCCGTAAGCGTCAGGACATCCACGTTTTTTTTCAACTGCTTTAATTTTTCCTTATGAGTTACCCCGAAGCGCTGCTCTTCATCCACCACCAGCAGGCCAAGGTCTTTATACACGATATCCTTGCCGAGAAGCTTATGGGTTCCTATGACAATATCCACCTCACCATTACGCAATCCCTCTTTTGTCATTCTGACACCTGCCGGTGTCCGAAAACGTGACAACATCTCTATCCTGATAGGATATTCCTTCATTCTCTGCAGAAATGTATTGTAATGCTGCTGCGCGAGAATGGTCGTAGGCACTAGCACTGCCACCTGTTTTCCGTCCATTACCGCCTTAAAAGCCGCCCTGATGGCAATCTCCGTTTTTCCGTACCCTACATCTCCACAGATTAATCTGTCCATAATCTTTTCGCTTTCCATATCCTTCTTGGTATCTTCAATAGCTGTCATCTGGTCATAGGTTTCTTCATACGGAAAAAGCTCTTCGAACTCTCTCTGCCAAACGGTATCTTTCCCAAACATGAATCCCTTGCTGTTCTGTCTCGCCGCATAGATTTCTACTAAGTCCTTTGCGATATCTTTAACGGCCGCCTTTACCTTTGTCTTTGCTTTAATCCACTCCTGCGTACCTAATTTATTAATCTTAGGCGGTTTTGCCTCTCCTCCCGCATATTTCTGTATCATATCGAGCTGGGTCGCCAATATATAAAGATTGCTGTTATCTGCATACTCAATCTTAATGTAATCTTTGTATACATGATCCACCTCTATCTGCTCTATCCCTCTGTATATGCCGAGACCATGATTCTCATGAACGACATAATCTCCTATATTCAACTGGGCAAAATTCTGAATTTTGCTGCCGGTATACTGTTTTTTCTTTCTCCTCTTTTTTGCTTTTTCCTTTCCGAAAATATCAGACTGTGTTATGACGACAAATTTTTGGAGAGGGTACTCAAAGCCACTGTGAATATTGCCGTAAGAAACCATAATCTCCCTGTCATGAAGCTCTCTGTCAAGATTTTCATGATAAAATGCTTCAAGCTCATAGTCTCTGATATTTTCAGCCAGTCTCTCCGCCCTCGTTCGTGAATTTGTCAGCAATAAAATCTTATAACCCTTTTTCTTATATATCTTTAAATCCTTGATGAGAAGCTCGAAACTGCTGTTGTAAGAGGTAATGTTTCTCATCTCATGATAAAAAGTCTCATATATCTCAAATTCTTTCACCTTCTGCTGTAAGGTGGTAAATACCACTGCCTTTTTCTGTGATATATCAAAAATAACTTTCTCATAACCGGTAATCACATTCATCTGGCCGGCAAGGATATATCCCTTTTCCAGTCTGCTAATCATACTTTCCCGAAATTCTTTTTCTACCTGCTCACTGCGCTCCCGCAGTCTTGCCGGCTCATCTAACACGTACAGTACCTCTTTCTCAGCCAGATAGCCGGTCAATGACGACATGCTTTCATAAAAGTAATTCACATAGCTGTCAATGGAGACAGAAAAGCGTTCATACCGCAGTTGCTCTGTCAATTCACTGATGATGGTTTTGATTCTGTGTGCCTCCTCTGTCTTCATCTGCTTTCTGTAAGTCCCGGATACCTCTTCCATTTCGGCTGTAATGCGCTTAATTCCGCTTAATAGTCTGTCTTCCTCCAGTATATACTCTGTGGCAGGATAGATGGTAATCTCTCTGATATTTTCAATAGAGCGCTGACTCTCCACATCAAAGTATTTGATGGAATCAATCTCGTCATCCCACAGGTCAATTCTTACCGGCACCTCCTCTGTCACAGGAAATATATCAAGAATCTCGCCACGTACAGCGTACTGTCCACGCATCTGTACCTGACTTACTCTCTCATATGCCATATTGCTCAGCTTTTCCTGAACAGACTTAAAATCTATTCTGTCTGTATCTTTAAAATGAATGATATTATCTTTTATCACTTCAACCGGCACCAGCCAGTCCATAAGACCATCAATCGTAGTGATAATGGTACACGGTTCGTCTTCTATAATCTTCTGAATCGTCTTCAGGCGCTCAATCAATGTCAGACTACCATGGACGTCAGCATTAAAGAATATAAAATCCTTCGCCGGATAGTAGTATACATTTTTATTGTACAACAAATAGTCATCATAAATCTCTTTGGCGCGTATCTCGCTAAAAGTTATGATGACACTATATTGATATTGTTTTGTCAATGCATTCATGAAATTGACCTGTCCCGAACCGGTACAGCCCGTTATGCATAATGCTTTATTAGCAGGCACCTCATTCATTTTCTCCGTTAGTAACTGAAAATTCACGCTTTCTAAGAGAGCCGCTTCCAATGTGTTCATATCAATCTCCGTTTCTAATGATTTAATTAAACTGATTCATCGCCTCTGCTATATCCTTTTCGAGCATCAGCGCTGTCGCCTTTGATGCCATCTCAAGTGCATCCGCTATCTTTGCCTTGTCCTGTCTGTCAAAGTGTCCCAGAACATAATCCACAAGGTCGTATCCATCGGGTTTCTCCCCTACACCGATTCGGATTCGTTTGAATTTTTCTGTTCCCAAATGAGCGATAATACTCTTAATTCCATTGTGTCCGCCGGCACTGCCCCTTGCCCGTATTCTCAGTCGTCCCACGTCAAGGCTGATGTCATCGTAGATTACAATGACCTCCTCCTCCGGATTCAGCTTATAGAAATCCATCGCTTCCCGCAGCGCCTCTCCACTGTTATTCATAAATGTCTGTGGCTTCATCAGCATCACCTTTTCACCTGCAATGATTCCTTTGCCGCATAATGCCTTATGCTTGTAGTTCTCTACAGAGATGCCGAAATCCTCTGCTATCCGGTCTATTGCCATAAAACCGACGTTATGTCTGGTACCCCGATACTGATTCGTCGGGTTTCCAAGTCCTGCTATTAATATCATTTTCTATCTCCTGCCTGTCATTTTCTGACTAAGTACTACTGCTAAATAATAACATAATGGCTGCGGCATGTCAAATATGCCACAGCCATTAATCTTTGTTGCTATAGTGCTGCTATCCACAGATAACAACCATCTATGATACTTCCTCTGCTACATCCTCTGTCTCTTCATACTTCTTTAGTATAAGTGACTGTATCTTCTCCCTTGTCTGCGAATTAATCGGGTGAGCAATATCACGATATTCTCCATCTGACGCTTTTCTGCTAGGCATTGCAATAAATAATCCCTTCTCACCTTCTATCACTTTGATGTCATGAACTACAAATTCATCATCAATCGTGATTGACACTACTGCCTTCATTTTACCCTCTTTTGCTACTTTTCTGACTCTTACATCTGTAATCTGCATATCGTTTCACCTTTCCCAATACATTTAATATTAAAGTCCATATCTTTCGTTCTTTTCTACTACTATCTTTATCTCACCGTTACTGCCTACATGCGATGAATTTGCTCTTACCGTGTCATGGCTCTCCACAATACAGTTCTCAATGTATGTGTTATCGCCGATATATACATTGTTCAAAATAATAGAATTCTTAATAGTACAATTATTACCGATATATGCCTTCTTGAATAAAATAGAATTTTCTACTGTACCGTTAATGATACAACCACTGCTTACCAGACTATTCTTAACTACAGAACCCGGATTATACTTTGCAGGCGGTAAATCATCCACCTTGGAATATACATCAGGATACTGCTTGAAGAAATAATCTCTCACGCTCGGCTTTAAGAAATCCATATTCGTCTTAAAGTATGATTCCACTGTTGAAATATTGCTCCAATAAGAATTAAGCTTATAGCCATATATTCTCTTAACACTCTTGTACCGAAGCAGGATATCATTGACAAAATCATATCTGTCTTCTGCCGCACAATTCTCAATGAGTTCAATCAAAAGTCTTCTTCTGATTACATAGATACCTGTCGATATCGTCCTAGAGCTTGCTACAAGCGGCTTCTCCTCGAAATCTATGATTCTGGCTTCCTCATTCATCTTGACACAGCCAAATCTGCTGACATCACTATTCTCCGGGAAATCCTTGCATACCACCGTAATATCTGCTTTCTTCGCAATATGATATTCAAGAACCTTGTTATAATCTAATTTATATACACCATCTCCCGAAGAAATAACAACATATGGTTCATGACTCTTTTTAAGAAAACTGATATTCTGATATATGGCATCTGCAGTTCCCTGATACCAGAAGCCGTTCTGCGCCGTGATGGATGGTGTAAATACATACAAGCCACCCTGCTTTCTACCGAAATCCCACCACTTAGATGAACTCAAATGTTCATTCAGTGATAATGCATTATACTGTGTAATCACTGCCACCTTCTGAATGTGCGAATTAGACATATTACTGAGTGTAAAGTCAATACTCCTGTAGCTTCCTGCTATCGGCATGGCTGCAATCGCACGCTTGTATGAAAGTTCTTTCATCTTGTTGTTATTACCGCCGGCTAAAATAATTCCTATCGCTCTCATCTTGCGTCACCTGCCTTAATAATATATTCGCCGCTCTCAAGTACACCGTTCATATAATCCTCCGCCACGGTATTTCCTGATATCGCAACATTCTTGCCAATTCTCACACCATTCGGTATTGTTGAATTTTCTCCTACAGTCACAAGACCACTATTATAAATCTTAGCATCTAACTTGCTAGGTCTCTCATCACCAAATCCCATCGAAACATCGTTACCTACTCTGACATTCTCGGCAATAATGGCATGCTCTATTCTGGTGTTCCTGCCAATGTCGGTATTCTTCATGATAATAGAATCTCTCACAACAGCTCCTTCTTCGATGGTAACACCTGCTCCTATCACCGAATTGTATACTTCTCCATATACCTCCGTACCTTCACTGATGATACTGCGTTCTATATGTGCCTTGTCCGATATATACTGCGGTGGCAATATATCACTCTTCGTATATATTCTCCAAAATTCTTCATATAAGTTAAACACAGGAATAAGGCTGATTAACTCCATATTTGCTTCCCAGTAAGAAGATAATGTTCCAACATCCTTCCAGTAACCGCTGAACTCGTAAGCAAATAACCTCAGTTTCTTCTCATGACAATACGGAATAATGTGCTTACCAAAATCACAATTACTTACATCAGACATCTTAATTAATGCCTCTCTGAGTACCGGCCAATTAAAAATATAGATACCCATAGATGCAAGATTACCTCTCGGATGCTCCGGCTTTTCCTCAAACTCTGTAATCTTATTATCCTCATCGGTAAGAACGATACCGAAACGGCTTGCCTCCTCATAAGGAACAGACATCGCCGCAATCGTAACATTTGCATTATTCGCCTTATGGTAATCAAGCATTACCTCATAGTCCATCTTATAAATATGGTCACCTGACAGTATCAATACGTAGTCAGGATTATACGAATCAATGTAATCCAAATTCTGATATATTGCATTAGCCGTACCTGTGTACCACTCGCTATTACCACTCCTCTCATAAGGAGGCAATACAGTAACACCACCAATGTTTCTATCCAAATCCCATGGAATACCGATTCCAATATGCGCATTAAGTCTCAATGGCTGGTACTGTGTCAAAACACCTACAGTATCCACCCCCGAATTAATGCAGTTGCTAAGTGGGAAATCAATGATTCTATACTTACCACCAAAGGCTACCGCCGGTTTAGCTACCTTGGCTGTCAGAACACCTAATCTGCTTCCCTGTCCACCTGCCAGCAACATGGCAATCATTTCTTTCTTAATCACGCTATCACCTCGCTGTAAATTTTATGCAATTATTATAACATATATTGTAAAAACTTTAAACTGTTTTTGCATTTTTATTAAAAATTTTTTTATTTTTTTGCTAAATAACGTTTTTATTGTGATATTGCACAAAAATTTTATTATTATTTATCTAATTTTACAAATATTGTCTCTGTTCGGAAATACCATATGTTGTTATTATTTATATGCATATTTTTGCATTAATATTCATGTATTTGTTCCATAAACCAATACCCCTTCTTTATTAACATTTACATAAAAAGGATAATTTGTTACCCACTTTTTAAATTTTGTATTGACGAACAAACAGTGCCTAAAGTATAATAGTAAAATCAATAATAGTTATTATTATATATTTGAATGGAGTGGCGATATGAATCATACTACAAGGACATTGAACAGAAGCAAACAGCGCGATGCTATCTTTAATTATATTATCACTCACAAGACGCATCCGACTGCGGACGATATCTATAACGATATACGAAAGGATTTTCCTAATATAAGTCTTGGCACAGTGTACAGGAATCTTACTCTGCTTACGGAACTGGGCAGTATTAAAAAGCTGTCCTATGGCGATGCCGCAGAGCATTTTGACGGTGACATCACCCCACACAATCATTTTATCTGCAATACCTGTGGCAGTATTACTGATTTGCAGATGGAGAATATCGACTTTGTGGATGAAGCTGCCTCCAGGAATTTTGACGGAAAAATTGCGGGACATAATATTTATTTTTATGGCACCTGTCCTTCCTGCCTGCAGAATATCCACCCGGAACACTAAGTATACACATAAAGTCAGGAGTATTATGTAAGCAGGCATTAATGCCTGCCAATCTATTTAAAGCACCGGCTGCATTGCATGTATGGTTAAGCTGCCCTGCCTCCGAATGCGGATTTTTATTACAGAAATATTTTACTGGTAATATTATATAAAATCCTGCCCTAAATAGTTCCAACATTATCATTTAATTTTCTAACCCATCTTTCAAACAGGAATCTCCCTGCTTTTTTTAGCGGAGATAATCCAGTGGATCACAAGGTTGTCCGTCTTTGGTCACCTCATAGTAAATATTTGGTCCTTCATTCTTATAGTATCTGGTAACTTCTCCCACTACACCTATAATGGTAGCAGGCTCTACCACAGTTCCCGCTGTCACATTAATATTGTCAAGCTGTCCATAGGTAATTTCATAACCACTTCCTATTCCAACCACAACATATTTTCCAATCTCATCATTTGCCGACACCTCTTTGACAACACCGTTCACTCCGGCACATACATTTGCGCCATTTTCACTCTGTATGACAATGGCAGGATTGCACCGGTAACTATCTAAGGTCGGAAAATATATTGTACTGTCCATGCTGTAATCAAGGATGACATTTCCTCGTACAGGCCATTCCAGTGTATCACTTTCATTAAATGAATAACCTGCTACCATCGCTGCCACATCAGCTGCAACGCTTTCCTCCTCATTAATTTCAGGAGCAGGTGTGCTTTCCTCATTATTTACATCACCCGCCACAGCTTGCGCCGTGCCGAAATCAGCAATATTGTCAACTGTCGTATTTTCCGTTTCACCTGTCTGTCCACTATTAACCACTGCAATATTCTCCGTCGGTGTATCATCTAAAACAGTCTCACCTTCTGTGGCTTTACTGCTATCGGTGGTAGTATGTTCTTCGTTTTCCTCCTCACTGTCTTTTTCCTCTGCGGGCTGCTTGGAAGCATTATTATCCGTATTCTTTTTGACATTGTTCAAATCCACCACATCCTCTGTACTTCTCTCATTTCTATCTGACCTTTTGTTAAGAGATACTACTCCTATCGTAATTGCTGCCAGACAAATAAGTCCTGCAAATGCAGCAATGATAATACCTCTTACATTTTTGTTTTTTCCTACATAGCCTAAATTATCTTTCACTACTACACCAATCCTTTCATTTATTAAATTCTGCTTTTTGAATAAATTGAAACGTATAGTAGTAGTCTTCCCACAAAAAAAATAAATATTCTTTAATTTTTAATCGTGTATATCCACACCGGTATAGTAATAGCTTAAAATCTCCTTATAATTTTTTCCCTCCTCCGCCATTTTTCCTGCACCGTATAAGCTCATGCCTTTTCCGTTTCCGACACCCTTTGATACAAATTTAAAACCATCGGCAAAAGGTTCGACCGTAAATGCCTGTGATGGAAGCTCAAATAATTGTTGCCACTCATCAATGCCTATCTCTTTTTCTCCCACCTTAACCTTTGCCACATATTCACTGTTTTCCACATATTCCGGACAAATCCCCTCTGCAAGAGACTCCAACGGAATATCCCCATCCATGATTGCGGTCAATTTTTCCGCAACATTATCTACCGTAAAATACATTACTCTCATATAATCTTCCGATTCCATGTCCCACTTCGATTCCACGCTTTTCAGGTAAGCAAATTCTCCGTTATTTGTCATTCCCGCACTCAGTTCATGATAATATGGAAATATCGGTTCTCCCTCAAAATAAATGACCTCTCTGTTAGTTTCCTCCAGCAATTTCATCGTGTGATTGTACTTTACCTCATATTTTTTTCCCCATTTTTTTTCAAGCTCACCATATGTTGTGAAGGGAAGTCCGAGATTTTCATTTTTAATGCTGTCAACTGTGCCGTCTTGCTGTCCGCTTTCCTTATTTTTCTCATTTAACCGATAAACTATGTATGTTCTTATGATGACCGCCATTGCTTTTAACTGCTCATCACTGTAATCCTGCGGCATAATGGAATATAACACCAGTGGAATAAATTCTTCTATATCAATTTTTGTATTCTCTCCATTATTGGAAATCACTACATATTTACCATATGATTGGGGACGATAGATTCTGATGGCTGATTTTTTAAAATTAAAAATGGTACAAAAATACGGAAATAAAACGGATATCGCCGTAACAGACACAATTACGATAATATTCAACCGATATTTTAATAATAATCTTTTATGCATATATCTATCTCCTCTTTTCTCACTAATCTGTGTTATTTAAATATATGCACTGTGGACAAATATATTCACACCAGTTGTGCAGCAATCATTTTAAGTAGGTGGTATCTGACTGCAAATTATCGACAAAAAAGTGTGCCACACGGGCACACTTTTTATGAAAGCTACATTTCTATATTTACCTGCTCATTACATTTCAACTGTCACCTTGTCAAGCTTCCAGATATCATCTACATATTCCTGTATCGTTCTGTCTGATGAGAACTTACCCACATTACTTACATTGAGGATAGCGGAACGAGCCCAGCCTTTTTCATTTCTGTATGCCTGCTCTACCTTTTTCTGCGCCTCTGCATAAGACTTGAAATCCTTCAATATAAAATAAGTATCTGCCCTGTCAGAACTGTTGGTATTCAGAAGTGAATCATAAATCTCTCTGAATAATTCAGGTTCATTTGGTGAATAGAAGCCATTGATAAGCTGCATCAGTACCTTTCTGATATCCATATCACTGTTAAAGATATCCATCGGATTATATCCGCCATTCTGCTCATAGTTAATCACTTCATCAGAAGACATACCGAAGATAAAGACATTTTCTTCACCAACTTCTTCCACTATTTCGACATTGGCACCATCCATGGTTCCAAGTGTCAGTGCACCGTTCAACATGAACTTCATGTTACCGGTTCCTGATGCTTCCTTGCTGGCTGTTGAAATCTGCTCACTGACATCTGATGCCGCAAAAATAATCTCTGCATTGGAAACTCTGTAATTCTCTATGAATACAACCTTAATCTTTCCATCAATGGTCTTGTCGTTATTGATAACATCTGCCACACTGTTGATTAGCTTAATGGTTAATTTTGCTCTGCGGTAACCTGCTGCTGCTTTCGCACCAAAGATAAATGTTCTCGGATAGAAGTCCATATCCGGATGCTCTTTGATTTCGTTGTACAGGTACATGACATGTAAAATATTCAACAGCTGACGCTTATACTCATGAAGTCTCTTAACCTGCACATCAAAAATAGAACGCGGGTTAACTTCAATACCATTATGCTCCTTAATATACTTGGCAAGTCTTAACTTATTCTGATACTTGATATTCATAAATTCCTTCTGGCACTTCTTATCATCCGCATATACTTCAAGATTCTTAATATGCGCAAGGTCTGTAATCCACTCATCACCAATCTTACTGGTTACCCAGTCAGCTAATAACGGGTTGGCATGAAGAAG
Source organism: uncultured Lachnospiraceae bacterium (assembly GCA_902767015.1). GTDB lineage: Bacteria > Bacillota > Clostridia > Lachnospirales > Lachnospiraceae > Bovifimicola. The sequence goes on from CACXFV010000003.1 coordinate 39,089, forward strand.
GAATCTTCTCTGTGTAATACCATTTGTCTTATTGTTAAACTTCTCCGGCATCATCTCATAAAAATCCTTAAGCTCCTGATTTTTAAGAATCTCTGTGTGAAGTCTTGCGACACCATTGACAGAAAATCCGGCACATATAGCAAGATGTGCCATCTTAATCTGACCGTCATAGATGACTGCCATCTTACGAATCTTCTCGTGGTTACCAGGATATTTCTTCTCTATCTCAAGAACAAATCTTCTGTTAATCTCCTCAATAATCTGATAGCATCTCGGAAGCAGTCTTGAGAACAGCTCTATCGGCCATTTTTCAAGTGCTTCGCTCATAATGGTATGATTCGTATAGGCACATGCCTTGGTTGTCACTTCCCATGCCTCATCCCATGAAAGCTTATGCTCATCCATCAAAATTCTCATCAGTTCTGCCACCGTAATCGTCGGATGGGTATCATTCAACTGGAAAATGACTTTCTCATGAAGCTTTCTGATATCATCATGGTTATTCATATACTTCTTAACTGCCGTCTGAATACTTGCTGATACAAAGAAATACTGCTGCTTTAATCTCAATTCTTTACCGGCATAATGATCATCACAAGGATAGAGAACTTCTACGATTGTCTTGGCAAGGTTCTCCTCCTCTGTTGCCTTAATGTAATCACCTTTATTAAATGAATCCAGTATAAAATGCTGAAGCGGCTCTGCATCCCATATTCTCAGGGTATTCACGACATTATTGCCATATCCCACAATCGGCATATCGTACGGAACGGCTCTGACGGATCTGTAATCCTCCTGAATAAAGTTATCTCTTCCCTGTGCATCCTTCTCTACTCTGATATATCCGCCAAACTTTACCTCACAGGCATATTCTTCACGTCTTACCTCAAACGGATTGCGGTTCTTAAGCCAGTTATCCGGAACCTCTACCTGGTATCCGTCCTGAATCTTCTGCTCAAACATACCATATCTATATCTGATACCGCAGCCATAAGCCGGATATCCGAGTGTTGCAAGCGAATCAAGGAAACATGCCGCAAGTCTTCCAAGACCTCCATTACCGAGAGCTGCATCCGGCTCCTGATCTTCAATCGTATTGAGATCAAGACCTAATTCTTCGATGGCTTCCTTTATCTCCTCTCGCGCTGACAGGTTGATGATGATATTGCCAAGTGCTCTTCCCATAAGGAACTCCATTGACAGATAATAAACTGTCTTGGCGTCCTGCTTGTCATATTCCTTATGTGTTGCAATCCACTGATCAATAATAAAATCCTTTAATGCATAGGCAACCGCCTGATACTTATCAAGCTGTGATGCTTCATCAAGTGTCTTTCTGGATAATACCTTGACATAATCATTGACTTCCTTTTTAAATTCTGCTTTTGAAAATGTGTCCATCTCTTCCTCCATTCTGCTTCTTAATTCTCGTTTTAGTTTTGCTTTATTCTGTCCTTATCTATCCTGCATTTTTTTTGCATACCTTATTATTTTAGCGTTATATTGCATTTTATTCAACAACTATTTTTCAAAAATCATGGTTTTTTGATTACAATTTTGTTAAATATTATTAACACAATATGAAATGCCACATTAAACAGATTTTCAACCGCTTAATGTGGCATTTGTTTAGGAACTGTATATCATTAAACTTTATAGTTTTTGAGTTGAAATGCTTACATATAAGGCATTTCAACTCAAAAACTGATTAAGTTATTAATATACCGTTCCTTACTTACATGAACACTTTCATCAATGATTAAGGCTCCTGCTCTTTTTTACGATTCAGTACCACTGCTGTTACTATTGATGCTGAAAGGAAAATCATCAGTAATATCATGGAATTGACAGAGTCACCTGTCTTTACTGTTGAGGTCGTTCGCTTTGTCGTCGTTGGCTGTGTAGTCTCAGGTGCTGCTATCACAACAGTTGTCGGCTCCTCCGGTGCAACTATTACTGCAGTCACCGGTTCCTCCGGTACTATTGGCTCCGATGTCGTAGGCTCTTCCGGTGTTGTTGGTTCCGGTGTCACCGGTTCCTCCGGTATCGCCTTTCTCACATAAATCTGGTAAACCACTGTGGAACCATCCTGCATAATCGTATCGGTTGCCGGATAACCGTCAACTGTGGTTTTAACTAATTCATAGTCGCTGTAGACGCCCTCGCCCTCCTTAGACTCTACATCTGCTGTCCATCCTGCTTTCTGATTATCTACCTGCTCCTGCTCCTGCTTCTTAAAGATTTTCGTTTTGCCATTAATGGTAAGTTCAATATAGTTCTCACCATCAACCGTCACATCCTTCGCTTCCTCATCATCTAACTGAATATAATATTTTTCTGTATACAATGTGATAACACTCTCATAATAAAGCTTAACCTTCGCATTCTTATCAAGATTAATCGTATCCTCATAAGACCTTGCATCCTCTGTCGTACCCGGCTTAAACTCATAGTTCTCATATGACCTGTAGGTATCATCTACGGTCTTCGTTCCGTCATTGCCGGTAATCGTGATACCTGCTTTTGTCTTATCATCACTGTCATCATCGGTGTAGTCATATTTAATTTCATCATTGACCTCGGCCGTCTTGACAACCATTTCCTTTTTGATGAAATACTTATCATCCACTTTGTCTCTTTCGTTCTCATCGGTCTTATTATAAGTACCCTCATCAACCTCGACATAATATTCTACTGTGTATACAGGCTTTCTTTCATATATCTGATATACAATTGTCGAACCATCCTTTAATACCGTATCTGTATCCGGATATCCCGTAATCTGAATCAACTTGTAATTAGTATACGGTTCTTCCTGCTGCTTATCGGTTATCGTGACTTTCTTGCCTAACTCCTGATCTTTTACCACATTACTCTCGTTCTTTCTGTATATCTTTGTTCCCTTATCCGTCGGAACCGTAATATATTCTCCTGTATCCTCTTGCTCAAATACTTCGAGATAATACTCTTCTGTATAGTACGTAAGCTGTTTCTCATAATACAGTCTTACTACCGCCTTTGTCTCTTCATTAACGGTATCTGTTACCTTATTAGCTGCTACTGTCGTAGAAAGCTTAAAGTCATACTCCTCAAATGCCTTAAAGGTATTGTCTACTGCCACGCTGTCATCAGTATCTGCCTGCGTAAGCGTGATACCTGCTTCTGTTACATCAGAAGTATTTTTTCTGGTACTGCAGGTAATCACATCACCTACATTTGCCATACCCTCTACCGTTTCCTTATCTTCTCTTACAAAATACTTTCCGTTAATTGTGTTCTTTGCACCGGATGCACTGTCATAGGTATCCTTATCTACCTGAAGCCAGTATTCTACTTCATATGCTGCCGTTGCCTTTACATAATACAAATCAATCACAGAACTTCCATCTGCTTTTACTGATGCCTCAGAATAGCCCTGTGCAACAGTGACGCTCTCATCAAAGACATAGCCATCAAATGACTGATAGGTATCGTTCACACCTTCTCCTGTCACCTTAATATTGTTCCGTGTAACACCTGCCGTCTCGGCATCCGTCATGTTATATTTTATCTTATCATTTTCTTCTGCCCGATTTACCACCGGCTCAGCAGCTTTGATAAAGAACTTATCACCCACCTTTACTCTGTCATTCTCTGCTGCCTTTTGATAAGCACCTTCACTAACCTGCTTATAATACCTTACCGTGTAATCCGCTGTAACTACAGGCACTACCGGCTTCACATAGTATAACTGCACCAGGTTGTCTCTGAATTTAACCGTAATCTCTGCCTTCGCAGCCGACTTGGTATCTTCTTCACTAAACTCGTATCCCACAAATGACTGATAGGTATTATTGGTTACCGTTCCTGCTATCGCATTGCCATCGACCGCTATACCATTTAATGTGACACCTGCTGTCTTGGTATCCGCTGCCGCATATTTAACCGCATTTCCAATAGCTGCCTTATTCACAACATCTTCCGATGCCTTAATGAAATACTTGCCATTTACGATATTTCTGTCATTTGCCGTCTTCTTGTCATAGGTCTCTTTGTCTGTCTCGGTATAATACTCTACCGTATATGTCGGAACCATTTCATATATCTGATATACCACCGTCTGACCATCTTTTCTTACATTATCTGTAACAGGGTATCCCTCTACAGTAGTGAGCTTATAGTCAACATACGGTTGCTCTGTCTGTTTATCCGTAACCGTAACCTTTCTTCCAACTTCTTGGTCATCTACCGTATTGCTATCCTCAAGCTTATATAGCTTACCATCTTTTTCGATATAATCACCTGTCGTCTCTTTACTCTCTACCTGTATATAGTATTTCTCTGTATATGGTACTTTTACTTTATCATAGTACAGTCTGACAAACGCTGTTCCTTCCTTGTTAACAATTGTACTATAATGTTCTGCCGCTCTTGTACTTGTCAGGTCAAACTGATAATTTTCTGTCTCATATGATTTAAAGGAATCTAAAACCTTCGCCTCATTATCCTTATCGGCCGCCCTTATCGTAACACCGGCTTCCACCTCTGACAATTTACTATAGGTAACAACATCTGATACATTTGCTGACTTTGTAATAAAATCTCTCTTTACAAAGTATTTATCATTAATCATATCCCTGTCGGTGCCTGATGCATTATCATAAGAGGTCTGGTCTGTCTCTAAATAATACTCTACCGTATAATTGGCAGGATTCTTTGCATAAATCTGATAAACAACAGTCGAGTTATCCTTTGCCACTACCTCTGTATCCGGATAGCCTGTAATGGTAACCAGTTTAAATTTGTTATATGGCTCCTCTGTTTGTTTGTCAACAATGGTAACATTCTTTCCTACCTCAGTATTGGTTACTACTCTGCTGTCATTCTTCTTGTAGATTTTACCACCATCCTCGATGTAGTCGTCAGGGTTTTCCGTGTCACCCTTTTTGTCAACTTCTATATAATATTTCTCTGTATAAGAAGCCTTTAGCTTTTCAAAATACAATTTTACTAATGCGGTGTCGCCCTTTACCACTGTATCTTCATACTTCTGTGCCGCTTGTGTTGAAGTGACACTGAATGTATAATCATCATAAGACTTCAATGTATTATCTGCCGTTAATGTCTTATCGGTGTCAAAGGTCGTAAGCTCAATACCTGCTTTATCTTCTTTCGTCGTATACCTGATCTTATCTCCGACATTGGCAGAATTAACTACCGTATCCCCGGTCTTTCTGACGAAGTATTTTCCATCTGCTTCACTTCTGTCTTCCTCTGCGGTATTATCATATACTGCTCTATCAACCTGTACATAATACTCTACTGTGTATTTTGCCGGGTTTTTGCCATAAATCTGATAAACTACCGTAGAACCGTCTTTTTTAACAATGCCTGTCGGCGGATACTCAGAAACACCCTCAATCAGAACGTAACTGTCATACGGAGCCTTATCATGTTTGTCTGTTACTTCTACCGGTGTTCCTGCCACCTGGTCATTAATGGTATTACTTTCCTGTTTCTTATAAATCTTACCACCGATTTCAATGGTATCTGTTCCTTCATCTTCATCTGTTTCGATATAATATTCTTCGGTGTATGATGCCGGTATTTTCTCATAGAACAGTCTTACCACAGCCGGAGCTGTCGTACCCGCTTTAACTGTTGCCTGATAGTCTCCTGCGCTCTTCGTGGTATCCGCCTTATATACGTAATTAGCAAATGCCTTATAGGAATCTGCCACAATGGTTTTTGGCAAACCTGTCTTTTCCTTGTCAAATGCCTCAAGTGTTACACCTGCTTCTGTCTCATTCGTAGTGGCACTCACCCTGGATGCATATTCAATAACATCACCGGCATTCGCTGTGCCCGAATAACTCTCTGTATGCTTTATGAAATACTTACCTGAAACCTTTCTCTTTACGGTATCATCAGTTGTCGCATCATAAGTCGCCTGATCTGTCTCTAACCAGTACTCAACAAGATAGATGGCAGGTTGTTTCACATAATATAAATCCGCATGTACGGTATCGCCTTCTTTTAAGGTTATTGCTGCCTTATTGTCTGTTGCTGCCTTCGTCACATCATCAGAATAGATGTAATTACTAAATGCCTTCAATGTTGCTTCTACAGTAACTGCTTCTGTCTTACCATATTTCTTAAGTGTCACACCTGCTTTTGTCGCAGAACCGATACCGCTTGTAGTATAGGCTACTTCATCTCCGGCATTCTCTGTTGTTGGTCCCACAGATGCCTCTTTGACAAAGCATCTGTTAGTATTGTCTGCCAGTGTTACTTTGCTTACCGGCTCGCCCTTGCTGTTCTTTAACTGATAAGCAGCTTCATCAATCTCCACATAATAGTTGACAATGTAATCTGCCGGTATTTTCTCATAGAATAACTGTATCACTGCCTCGCTGCCGGACTTCAAAGTTGCTGACGTCAGTCCGTTAGTGTTGGTGGTAGTATTATTAAACTGATAATACCTGTCTGCATAGGACTGATAAGTCTCCGCTATCTCAACACCTTTTAATTTTGCTCCCGCTTCCGTTACACCTGATGTCGCTGTCTTGTAATCATATGTAAGCGCATCACCTGATGAACCGAGACCCAGCCTGGTATTATCCGCATCAAGAACAAAATATTTACCTGCAACTGCTTTAACCGTGCTTCCGCCTGTCATCTCGGTATGATAGGTTGTTTCATCCACTTCCAGATAATATTCTACTCTGTACTTTGCCTTGCCTAATATCTGATAGACAATGGTGCTGCCATCCTCCTCAACTGTATCGGTCTTCGGATAAGCAGGCGTCTGGTCATCAATCGGCTGATATCCCGGATAATCTTCCTTCCTGTCGGTTACGGTTGCTGTATCACTTTCCTTTGGCACATCTACCGGATAATCTACTTTCCATTCATAGATAATATCACCAATCTTTATTCTGGTTTTTCCGTCCGGTGTGACCGGTGAGGTCTGGTCATCACTCTCCGTGTAATACCTCTCTGTATATCGGTTTCTCAGTTTTTCATGATACAGTCTCACTTCATTCTGCGCTTTATCCTGAACCACTGCTGTGGAATTGGCTGTATCACTGTCTGTAATAGTCTTGTTATACTGATAGTATTGCGCTGCATAGGACTTAAAGGTTGCTGTGTTCTCCGTCTTCTTTGCTGTATCAAAAGTAGTAAGACTCACACCTGCTTTATTCTGTGTGGCAACAGCGGTTCCCGTGGCATACGACAGCGTATCTCCCACATAGGCAGGCTGCTCTGCAATGGAATCCTGCAATTTAAAGAATCTTCCGCTCTGTGTTCTGACATCCTTGCCCTGACCGCTTAATGTGTTATATTCACTTTCCTCAACCTCCACATAATGCTTTACGGTATAGGTTGTAGGAATTTTAACATAGTACAAATCAACATGCACTGTCTCATCATTTGTCAGTGTCGCCATATTGCTTCCTGCATAGACAGTGTAATCTTTTGAATACTGATAATTCGTAAACGCTTTGTCTGTGCCGGCAACTTTTGCGGTTGCCGCCTGATCAAATTTTTTCAAATTAACCTGTGGACTTGCACCGTTCGGTACGGCAATGGTATCTCCCACATTTCCCGACTCATTCAGCTTTGTCTCAAATTTGAAGTATTTCATATTACTGTCCTGCGCATCACTTACCACCTTGATGGCTGCCTTTTGTGAAGCACTGGCAGAATCATACTCGGATTGATTGATCTCTACATAATAGTTCACTTCATAATCTGCCGGTATTTTCTCATAATACAATTTAATCATTGGAGGCGTTCCGGTTGCTGCCACAACACTCTTTGTCGTTCCGTTATGTGCATTTTTGGTTGTTGCATCATTAAATTCATAGTTGACATAAGATTTGTAGGTGTCGTCTATCTTTGTTGCTCCCTGCTTCGCACCGGCTTTTCCTTGGTCCGTACCACTGGTGATATAATCATATTCGTATGTTTTACCGCCATCACCTGTCTTAATGACATATTCTTTTCTGACAAAATACTTACCGCCTACATTGTCTTTAACCGTACCGGCTTGTGCATTGTCATAATCTTCTTTCTCTACTTCTACAAAATACTCTACTCCATAGCCTGCCTTCGCATAAATCTGATATAATACTGTGCTGCCATCTGCTGCAATATTCGCTGTTGCAGGATATTTTGTCGCATTCTCTCCTGTCATGGTAAGCAATGTATATGCCTGATAAGTCGTTGCACTTAAATCCGTGACGGTCTTGGAAGCATTGATTAACTGCAGTTCTTTTGTTGTCTCCGTTGCAGAGTCTTTCTCATAGATGACCTCTCCTATCTGAATATAGGTATCATCCCCCGGTGTTACTGTCGCTGTCTGGTCATCTGCTTCTACATAATACTTTTCCTTGTATGAGGTGAGTTCGTAGAACAAATCCACTTCCGCTACCTTATCAGCTGCCACCGTATCAGTATATTGTCCTGCTTTCTGTGTTGTTACAGGATTATACTGATAGCCGGTAATCGTCTTATAGGTTGCTGCTACGGATGCCTCTTCGCCTGCCGGCTTTTTTAATTTAATACCTCCTGACAAATCTGCCCTTGCCGCAGAATCATAACTAATAATACTGCCTGCCTTTGCAGATGCTGTATAGGTGGCTGCTAAGGCATCATCTGCCTTTACAAAATACTTATATACAGCAACACCTGCCTTCTCACCGACTTGTACCTTTTTATGGTTGGCATCTGCTACATAATCTGTCTCTGCAATTTCTGTAAAGTAGACTACTTTGTATGCCGGTATCGTATTATAGAAGGTCAGTGTATTGTCGGCATCAGCTGTCTTTACCACACCGGTTACCTTTCTCTCACCCAATGTTACTGTCGTTCCACCGGTAACAGAAGCCAATGAACTGCTGTCCGTCGGTACTGCCTCTACAATCGTGTACTCTGTTCCAAGAGGGATTCCGGTAATAACCTTCTGCTCACCCTTCTTCAGTGTGTAAGTACCAAGCGAAATGGTCTGATTATCAGTGTGTGAATAATCCGCATTAATTGTCTCCTCAAGATGTAAGCCCGCTATATTATTCAGTGTCACGGTAAAGGTATATTCCTGACTCGCCGACAATTCCGAACCTGCTGCCTGCTCTTTTTTGATAATAATCGAGCCTGTCTTAAACCTGTTGGTGTAAGATACCCCGATATCTACCGGTGTTACCTTGCTTTTTCCATTCACATAGTTCCTGTACAAAATGGTATCCTTACCATCAAGATAGCCGTCAGCAATTCCATTCGTGACTGTATCAAATGTTTCTGCACTTCTTTCATCCTTCGGTGTAATGCCGGTTCCATTATTCTTTTCATTATCGTCGTATCCGTTTATCTTCCACGTTGTATCAAACAAATCGGTAATATCAAAGGACGAATCCCCCGACAGCGTCTTAAGCATCGCGCCTGACTGCTCCGTTACCGACAAATAGCTTCCTCTTCGGAACATATTGGTAAACTCCGCCTGCTCGTTATTCTTGAGCGTTATCGCGCCGGCTGCTACCGTTTTACTTGTATCTCCAACAGAATAGGTTGCTCCCGTTACCGGTTTAAACTGTGCATTTGACACTGCATATGAGCCATAATCTGATAATCTGGTGTGGTCAATATCAAAGCCTATGGTTGCAAGATAGGTATTCATTTCCTCTACCGTTCTTGCTCCACCCGCCGTCACAAGATTGGAAATACCAAAATCAAACTCTAATTGATTCAGATTAGAAGCTACCTTTGTATTTTCTGTAATCGCTTCATTAACATTCGTTGTATCTACTTTCTTATCCACCTTGAACAGATTCATTTCAGGGAAGTTAAAGGAAATCGACATATTCGATTCCCACAGACCTCTCTCCATATAGAAGATGGTAAGTGTGTGAAGTTCTTTACTGTCATCTATGGCTTCCGCAAAATTTTTATCTATATCACCTGTCGCAATGGATGCTCCCGTTGGTGTTTTAATCTTGCTGACATGTGCTGTCTTTGTGGCAAAATTAAGATTACCGTCGACCTCTCCATGACTTCCACCCATGTCTAATACAAGATTGCCGTCAATGAAAATCCAAATATCATCATCGCCGGAAAAACTGAAAATAATCGGCGTACTTCCAATTTTACCATTACTCGTCAGACTGAAATCGATATCCATCTTCATACCAAAGCCATAATCTAACTTATTGATGACCCCGCTCTGTGCATGATCATTGAATGGGAAGAAGTTGCCACTTGCAGTAGGCGCTCCATTTGTGTAGCCTTTGACCTCATTACCCGTTCCCACATTCCGCATAAAGTAATGAGATTCACTGTCTTTCGTCATTCTGAGTGTTGTGTCCTTACTGTTGAACACCCAATAATCTTCGTTATTTTTTGTAAATGGGAATGTAACATCTTCATACACCTTACCAACTGCTACATTATAGGTATTATTTCCTGTCACAAAATCTTTATCAAAATAAGGTGCCACCACACCCTCTTTTACCTGAAGATTACCATTGGAATCAAGCTTATCATATATCAGTCCCTGTGTAGCAACATCTGCATCGCCCTTTTGTGCATTCTCCCTGTAATCAGAATTATTGGTATACAGAAACTTTGAATTGGACTGATTGCCGTCGTAGCTATACAGATTCAAATCCGGCGCTATCGTATTAAAGTATGTCCCCTCACTATTTGTCTCCCACTGAAAATGTCCAAAATACGACGGACTTTCCACACCGTTTGACTTATAGTAATCACTTAGCACCATATTAAAGATTCTGTTTGGTGCATAAGTTCTGTTGGTATAATCGTATCCCGGTCTTCCCGTTCCCGGCTGATTGTCAGCTCCCTGTACTCTTCTGTCTAATCTGTCTAACTCAAGATCCGAATAATAATCAAAAAAGGTTGTCTTGACATATTTTGTACTTTCATTCCAAAGACTTTCCTCAGTTCCTGCATAATCTGCCGCATAATCAAGGGTTTCTTCCGCCTCATCAAAAACACTGCCTAACTCTGCCCAATAACCGCCTCTTCTTTGTCCTGCGGCATACACACTCTCTTCACCTGCATCTGCATAGAAGCAAGGCTGTGTCAATGTCAGCGAACTGATATCCAACATCTCGGTTCTCTGTCCGGAAGCCTGCGTACTGTCATCAGCACTTGCCATCTCATAATTAGAAAAAGCAATCTTTGTGTAAGCTACCGGCACCATGACGCGATATACGTTTGTATATTTGTGTTCTCCTTTGGTAATCGCCGGTACTTTTGTCATATTTCCCTTAATCGGTGATGTGCCATTTTCTTTGGTAGCATAGTATTTAATAACACCGCTTTTGCTCGGAATACTTCTGTCTCCTGACACATCACTGTAAGGAAGCTTTGACATTGTAGCATCAAAGTAAATGGTCTTTACACCACCGATATAATAAGTCCCTGTAACATCAGCTGTTCCCGAACCGTTAAGCGTCACATAATTATATGCCTCATTACACCACATAAAATTATATTTTTTACTGTCTTTGGTAAATGTGATAATGGTATCCTTTGTTATAGAAGGAATATCACACTGATATGTATCTGTATCTGCAATCGACAAATCAACACTCTGTCCCGGTACAGAGATACTATTCGTTCCGGTTGTCGGAAAATACATATTGTCAAAATATAAACTTCCTGACACTGTACCGGTCTGTGGCTGTGCTCCCCATGTACCGGTACCGGCATCTGTAGCTGTATCAATGACACTTCTGTAATAATAGGTATTTACCTCATCCGGTGTATAACCACCATCCAGAATCCAGATAACCTCCTCCTCTGCTATTCCGTTCACAATGAATTTCACACTGTCGTAGTCATACTCTTCCGGTATGGTGACTTTCCACTTTCGACTGTTGTCCTGTGCCAATACCTGTTCTCCACTGTTCACGCTGCTGTCCGATACATAAAAGACTGCCTTAACACCGGTAATACTTTTATTCTCATCCATGTTATAGAAATACATCATTGAGCCACCGACGGAAGACTTCCACTGGTCACTAAATGTCACATTATTATCCCAATTATTAACAACGATGACATTGCCGCCTGCACTTACAATATCACTATAGTGATAGCTGCTGTTCGCTATATTCCATAACAATTCATTTTTATCCCATTGATCTGCCCTCTCACTATCACTAAGGCCAGGTTTAAATCTCTTTAAGGCAAATCCCGCCGAATTCTTAATATTCTCCGTTACCTTTAATCTGACATAATCACTATCCACCGTGTCAAATTTTACAAGGGTATGATTACTGCCGCTATCCCAATAATCCATGTAAATGTCTGCACTACCATCCTGCCAGTTTCCTCCCGAAAATGCAGTCTTCAAATAAAGGTATTTGCCGACGTCTAATCCTGCTGCCTGCACCTTTACCCTTTTTTTGAATACCCCTGCAATACTCATTCCTTGTATAAGCCCTATTGTCATACAGACCACAAGTATCCATGACAAAAGTCTCTTATACCGTAGTTTTTCCCATTTTGCCTTCATACACTTACCTCCCGATGTTTTATTATATGGGTTCATACCTATTATTTATTACTTTATCACAAGTGAAATTTATTCTATTTTACCAAAAAATCAGCTACATTTCAACGACCATTGTTCATTTTTACAACTTTTAACACTTTCTCAATAATTAGTTATTATATTTTTTACGATTAATACTACTATATTTCCACTTCAGGACAACATTCTGCCTGATTTTTATTTCTTCTTTTATCCTCTTTTCGACTGTCAGGCTAAACTATTATTCATTTTTCCACAAAAGAAGAAAGCAACACAAAAAAAATACTTCTAAACAACAGATAAATGCCATCTGTCTGTTTAGAAGTATTGGATTCAGCCTTTCAGATTACCTTCCTGTAAATCGCCGCACCAAAAGCCGGAATACTGACAATCAACTTGCCATTCTCTATCTCTCGCTTCATTCTGCCGACATTATAGGAATCTCTTGAAGAAGTCAACAGATTCTCCACCACATCACCGCTCTCAAGCCCCAGCGACCACACCGGAACACTGATTTCCTTTTCATAATCATTATTATTGATAATGACTACGATGACATTTTCCTCCAAAAATCTGCCATAGCCCAGAACATTATATTCGCCATGCAGGGCTTTAAAGGAGCCCCGCTTAAGTGCCTTGTTTTTCTTGTGTATACCAATGGCTTCCCTGTGAAACTCAATGAGTTCCGTATCCTCTCTTCCCCAAGGATACGTTCTTCTGTTATCCGGATCTGTCCAACCACATAGACCTGCCTCATCGCCGTAATACAACGTAGGAGCCCCCGGCCATGTCATCTGCATAATCACGGCCTCCTTCATGATTCCTTTATTAATATACATCTCAGCTGCCTGCGGTCCGGCAAAAGCAACACGTCCTACATTGCCATTGGTCCTTGTCATAAATCTGGAATGGTCATGATTGGACAGCTCATTCATCGCAACCAGCAGGGAATTTCCCTGAAACCTGGACATATGATGCCTCATGGAAGCAAAGAACGAATAGGAGTCGCCTCGCAGATCATCGCGTTTTTCATCACTGTGCTTCTCCATTCCCGTTAAGAACCATGTGATTGGCTCCATAAAAGCATCATAGTTCATGACAGTATCCCATTCATCGCCCTGCAGCCATGCCCCCGGATCGCCATAATGCTCTGCCAGAATGATTGCCTCGGGATTCGCTTCCTTGACAGTCTTACGGAAATCCTTCCAAAACTTGTGATTAAACTCTCCACTCTGGCCCAAATCTGCCGCAACATCCAGTCGCCATCCATCGACATTATATGGTGCCGAAACCCATTTCTTCGCCACCTTCATAATATATTCATAAAGCTTCTCTGATTCTTCATAATTCAACTTAGGAAGTGTATCATGTCCCCACCATCCATTATATCTGTAATTGTAAGGCCATGCCTCCTCAAAAAACTTAAAGAATGTACGATACGGACTATCCGCAGAAATATAGGCACCCTTCTCATACCCTTCCTGATTCTCGTAAATCTGTTCTTTATCAAGCCACTTATTAAAAGAACCGCAGTGATTGAATACCCCATCCAAAATCACCTTCATGCCTCTTGCGTGAACCTCTGCCACAAAATCTGCAAAAAAACGGTTGGTTGCTTCAAGATTCTCTAAGTCGGTAACTCTTGTGATATATCTGGAAGCGTTCTTATTGGCATAATCCCCCTCCTTAAGCAGTTCACCTTCATCCTTTACAATCTTTCCCAAATGCGGATCAATATAATCATAATCCTGAATATCATACTTATGATTAGAAGGCGACACAAAAAGAGGGTTAAAATAGATGACCTCCACACCAAGCTGCTGCAGGTAATCAAGCTTATCCCACACACCCTGAATGTCACCGCCATAAAATTCACGGACACCCATAGCAGCCGGGTACTTATACCAGTCATCAACCTTAACCGAATAATCACCTATATAGCTATATTCACGCGTCTCCACATCATTTGACTTGTCACCATTATAAAATCTGTCCGTATAAATCTGATACATAACGGCACCCTTCGCCCAATCAGGTGTCTTAAAGCCGGGTGTAATAGTGAAATTATACCAACCGGTTATATTATCGCAGGAACCTGTCTTATCATAATAGCAGGTCTCCACACCGCTGTTCACTTTAAAATAATAATGTACCTGCTCATCTGTCAGCTTATATACATATTCATAATAATCAAATATATTATCCTTTCCGACCCACTTCATCTCATACATATTATCCGAGATACAGACATAGACAGCCTCCGCGTTGGCAATTCCGGTTCTGAACCGTATGAGAACTTCTTCTCCCTCCATCGGCTCTGCCGGAACTCTGAAGTTCTCCGTCTCATCGCTGAATAATGCATCTCTGTTCACAATCGGATGCATATTCTGAATATATAACATTTTTTTCGCATTCTCACTCAAATTCGCTAAATTTAAATTCATCATTACTCTCCAGCCTTCATTTGTTATCTATTATATGATTTTATTATAATTAATCAACAATTGCAATAACATATTTTTACAAATATGCTAATCAATGTTATTATTCACAGATATGTTAAAAGGACAGCCAGAGGCTGTCCTTTTAGGAGAAGGTATTTCGTTTTTATGGGGTGTAGCAAAAACTATATAATGTATTGGGGGGGTTACGATGTATAGTATAACATCAGTATGCATAAAAGTGTGCACAAATTTTACAATTTTTTATATCCATTTTTGTGCAATTTCACAATCATCTTTTATCCCTCTTATTATACCGCCATGATTTTCAACAATTTTTTTGCCTGATACCTTCATTTTTATTTTTTAGCATCGTTGCCACAACATACCCTATCCGGTCTCCTATTATAACAATCCATCCAGTACGATTTCTCTGCCCTCAAACAATGCCTCAAATTCCTCACGGTTGATTTTTTCCTTTTCTATCAGCAATTTCGCTGACTTATACAGGATATCTTTGTATTCCACGATAATTCGCTTCGCCTTAGCATAGCACTCGTCAACAATTCTCTTAACTTCCTGATCAATGGCACTTGCTGTATTATCAGCATATCCCCTTGAATGCGCGAGATCTCTTCCGATAAATACCTCATCATCATCATCGCCATAGCAGATAAGTCCCATTGAATCAGACATACCATACTTCGTAACCATATTCTTAGCCTTTGCGGTGGCCTGCTTAATATCCTGAGAAGCGCCGGATGTGATATCGTCAAGCACAAGCTCCTCTGCGATACGTCCGCCAAGTGAAACCATAATATCCTGCAGCATCTTACCTTTTGTCTCGAACATCTCATCTTCTCCCGGAAGCGGCATTGTATAACCTGCCGCACCACTTCCCGTAGGAATGGCCGATATAATGTGCACTGGTCCTACATCTGGAAGAACATGGAATAATATCGCATGTCCCGATTCGTGAAACGCTGTAATCCTCTTTTCCTTTTCAGAAATAATCCTACTCTTCTTCTCTGTTCCGATTCCCATTTTAATAAAGGAACGGTTGATATCTTCCTGACAAATGAACTTTCTGTCGTTCTTCGCCGCATAAATAGCAGCCTCATTCATAAGATTTTCAAGGTCTGCACCGGTAAAGCCGGTGGTTGTTCTTGCAACGCTTTCGAGATCAACATCATCTCCGAGGGGCTTATTCTTAACGTGTACAGCAATAATCTCCCGGCGTCCCCGTATGTCAGGTCTTCCTACACCAATCCTCCTGTCGAAACGTCCCGGTCGCAAAATAGCCGGGTCAAGAATATCTACTCTGTTGGTGGCCGCAATCACAATAATGCCTTCATTGACACTAAATCCGTCCATTTCCACCAATAACTGGTTAAGTGTCTGCTCTCTCTCATCATGGCCGCCGCCCATACCTGTACCTCGTCTTCTGGCAACAGCATCAATCTCATCGATAAATACAATACACGGTGCATTCTTTTTCGCCTCCGCAAATAAATCTCTTACCCTGGAAGCACCAACACCTACAAACATCTCAACAAAATCAGAACCCGATATACTGAAAAACGGAACGCCCGCCTCGCCGGCAACAGCCTTGGCAAGCAATGTCTTACCTGTACCCGGAGGTCCCGTAAGAATGACACCTTTAGGGATTCTGGCCCCCAAATCAAGATATTTTTTAGGCTCTTTAAGGAAATCCACAATCTCGTCAAATTCTTCCTTTTCCTCATGTAAACCTGCCACATTTTCAAATCTTACCTTTTTATTCATATCTGTAGCAAGTCTTGCATGACTCTTGCCAAAATTCATCATTCTTCCGCCACCACCGCCGCCTGTCTGTGATGAAATAATAGAAATAAACACTATCACTATCACAACCATGGCAATGTATGGCAACACTACCAAAAGGATATTTTCCTTCTTGACCTTCTTCATCTCATAGGATACACCAAGTTCAATCAGCCTTTCTTCCGTATCCGCCGCACTCGCCACATTGATACTGTGCTTGTCTCCATTGTTAAGCTTAACCACCAGCTTTCCGGTAGGCACCTCCCGATTCTGGTATATGGTAACGCTCTTAACATCGTCATCCTTGTAATCTTCTAAAAAATCACTATAGGTGTAACTATCACTTCTTGCACTGTGGGCAATCGCATAGTATATGCCAAGCACCACCAGCAGTAGGATAATCACATAGATTCCTATTCCTCTTGCCTGCTTCATTCTTCCTTAAAGCCTCCTTTCATTCTACCACTGCTATGTATGGAAGATTTCTGTATTTTTGGTCATAATCAAGACCATATCCTACTATAAACTTGTTAGGAACAGTAAAACCTGTGTAGTCAGCAAAAACCTCTGCCACTCTTCCCGCCGGCTTATCAAGCAATGTACATATCTCCAAATTTGCCGGCTTTCTATCCAGTAAAAGCTCGTATAGCTTTTTAAGCGTTCTTCCTGAATCAATAATATCTTCAACGATTATCACATTCTTATCTGCTATCGTTTCGTCTAAGTCCTTAATAATGTTAACCTCACCACTACTCTGTGTTCCTCCGCCGTAGCTGGAGACCACCATAAAATCCATCGTGACATCGCAGGTTATTCTCTTGGCAAGCTCACACATAAAAAATACACCGCCTTTTAGCACACAGATCAAATGAACCTGTTTTCCTTCATACCGCTTACTAATCTGTTCTCCTATCTGCCGGATTCTCTGTGCCAACTCACTTTCGCCAATCAATTGTTTGATTTCTATCTCGTTATGCATTCTGCCTCCCTTTGCACACAGTGCTTACCATCATAACCCTTACGGTATCCTTCGACACTTTATAATACTCACTAACTCTGTACCCATACACCCACATGATGTGGCTTCCATCCGCCAGACAGGGTATCAGGTCTCTCTTCGCAGCCGGAAGCTTCTCATCAATAAAATAGGACTTCAGCTTCTTTCTGTCTCCCTGTTCGTTAATCACAAGATAATCACCTGTTTTTCTTGTCCGTAACAATGCAACATCGTTTATTTTATCATAATCAAAGCATTTCGTATACATTTTTTGTGGATTTTTTAAATAATTTTCTGAAAATTTTATATTTTCTTCTCTGTTTTTTAGTTCGATTATGTCGACTTCAAATGTGATATCGTCCCATTGATACGTACCCTTGCCTGCTATATATATTAATTCATTCCGTACACTTTTACTCTGCCTGCTCTGATGCTGTGCATCCTTTCTGTCAAATACCATCTTTTCATACTCATTTCTGATGACAATACCATAGGGAAGCATAATATAGCTTCCTGTCTGTTTATAGGTTAGCTTTACAATATCCTCAATGTGCCTTCTGGTGATATCCTTAAGCCCCCCTGCCATTTTCTCTACTGCCAGGCGTGCAAGGCGCTTCTGCATGAACTGACCTGTATCGGCAAATTCCTTTCTGTTCACACAGAGTCCGCTCTCCCATTCCCGAAACAGCTTGCCGAATAATTCCGACACCCATCCGTTAAGATAATCATCTGCCTCCCGTATATCAGCAGCCACCTCGGCAATATGCGTTACCGCCCCTGCATTGATATACTCTGTCAGATACGGCAGTACCTTATTTCTTATTCTATTACGTGTATACTCATCACCGAAATTAGTAGAATCATTAATATAGGTGATATCTCTGCTCATAAGATACTGTTCAATTTCCGTTCTGGACAAACATAGCACCGGTCGTACAATATGCCCGTTTACCGGACTGATGCCTGCCAGCCCCTTCAGGCTGGTTCCCCTGCACAGATGATGCAGAAAAGTCTCCACGCAATCCTGCAAATTGTGTGCAACGGCAATCTTCGCCTCTCCTCCCCTGTTTCTTCTGATATCCTCGAAAATACTGTACCTTATCCATCTCCCTGCTTCTTCTTCTGACAAACCTTTTTCTCTCGCATACCGGGGAATATCCCGTCGCTGTACAATAAATTCGATGCCTCTCTCACTGCACAGCTGACAGGCGAATTGTTCATCGCGTTGCGCCTCTGCTCCCCTGATTCCATGATTAATATGTACCCCCACAATATCTAAATCAAATTTTTCTTCCTCCTTTAGTCTGCATAGCATATCCAGCAGACAAACAGAATCAGCGCCACCGGACAAACCCACAATGACGCTATCATTCTTACTGATCATATTATGATCCTTTATGTACGCTTTTACCTTCTCAAACTCAGACATATGTACCTCTTGTTTTGTATTTTTTTATCATGTGATAATGTTACTTTAGTTTTTAAAAAATATCAACTGCTTTTGTAATTGCTACGTTGCATTGCTATGCTGTACTGCTATGCAACCTTACTATTTTCCCATATTTCTGTCACAAGTACCGTCATATCATCCGCCAGCTTCGTTTTGTCTGCCACCGCTCTGTTCAGTATCGCCTCTGCCATTTCCTTTGGATTGGACGATTCAATCGTGCTGATAATCTCTCCCAGCCGTTCATCCTTATTCTCGCAGTTCATAGCGTCAATCACGCCATCTGATACCATAATAATCATATCCCCGTTATACAGCTTCTTACTGGCGGAATCATAATCCACAGTGGCAAATATCCCCAACGGCATGGAAGTTGATTTGATGGTCTCGACCCAGCTGCCTCGTTTGACAAAGGTGGCTGCCGCCCCTATTTTGACCATATCACATATCCCGGAATGTAAATCAATCACGCCATAGTCAAGGGTGGCAGGATGATCCTCCTCCGAATGCATTACCATCACAGAATTAATCATTTTCAAGGCACATTCCGCATCAAAACCACTGTCTAACAATTGCTCTAATAATTCTATAACCGTCTCACTTTCAATACATGCACTGGTACCATATCCCATGCCATCTGACAAGCCCATGAGCAGATGACCGTTATCCAGTTCTCTGAGAGAGTAATTGTCTCCGGAAATGCCATTATCCCCCCTTGCCTTTTTCGCTGCAGCATGGACTACGTAAAAATTCGCCTCCTCCACATAGGTCGTAGTGGTAAATTCCGTGCTAATCAGCTTTCTGCAATTTTTGGAAGGAATATATCTTCTTCCCATGGCATCACTGATTACCTGCGCGATTTCTCTGCTTCCAACCGTAACCCCTCTGCCACATTTTGCTGTCACAAGATACTCTCTCCTGTTTCTGCTGTTAGACAGACCTACAATCTTATCGATATATACTTTTCTACCTTTCAGCCTGTGCCTGATATACTCCTCCTGCTCATCACTGATTCTGACAAAATCATAGACCTTTTTCGAATAATCCTCAATAATCTTTGAGATTTGCTCTAACTGTTCAGACATAATGACACGGCTTTCTTTTAACCTGTTCTTCCATATGGCATCTGCCATCTCCCCCGCCTGTACCTGACCACCCGCTCCATTTTGTATCTCATAGAGCATTCCTTCCTCGCTATTACCATCGCCAAACAGCATCTTCGATAAATACTCAAAGGTTTTCGCTACATTCATCAACCTTTCCTCATACATATTCTTTATTCCATCTGTATCACCATCGCCTGTGTTTTCTTCTCTCCGATAAATCACACTCTTTGGAAGCATCATAAATATCACCGCTGCTCCTAACATTCCCTTCATAATATTATGACCAAGCTGTCCCGTCTCATATCCCTGCGGCGCTATATCCGGATAAATGGCATAGTAACTCACTGCGCCCAGTATCAGCATGGTGGTAGCACTTGCCAGTCTTCCCAACTCCCGAAACAGTCCTACCAAAATTGCAATCATGCATATCATTCCGAGATAACTCAGTTCGTGACTCCACAGACACACCGGAACCGAAACAGCCAGTCCCACCAGCGCCCCCATCCCAATACCATGCTTATATGCCGCGTATAAAATCATGAAAAAGACAGCAATCTCCACTCCGGCAAACGGAACCTCAAAATTCTGTCCCAAACTATAAATCAACATTCCGGCAATAACGGAAAAACCAAGCATCTCGTCATTAGAATAGGCATGTTTTTCCACCAAAACAGCATTTACAGCCTTTCTGAAAATCATACATAGCAATCCCGTCATTACCGAAAATGCTCCTATCAACATCAAATTAATGAGCTGAATACGGTTCAGTTCTCTCATGGAATGTGTCATTGTATAATCTGAAATCTCCATAATCAGCATGATACTTCCGGCTATTGCTGCCGCCGCTTTTTCACTGATTCGCAGTTTTCCTATTGAGAGAAGTCTGTAAATAATGATAATCGCTAACAGTGTTGTGGCATTTTTAAAAACGATAATTCTCGGAAAATGGGTGTACATTCCCAAAATAAGAGCGAATACCGAAACCATTCCTGAGCTCTTTGACATGTTCAGTGCCGCAAAATATCCTATGCCGGCAGGCGCAAATGAAAATGTATTAATTCCGGCAAGCAGACAACCGACAATATTCAGAAAAATAAGCCTTATTCTGCCCGACGGAAACGCCGCCGTTTCCCTCTTAGAAACATCCATTCTTTTTCCTACACTCTGTGTTCCATTCCCTGCTGCCACTTTCAATGCTTTTTGCATTGCCGCTTGTGATTCCTTCTGTACCGTCGTCTGTTCTTCTCTCGTCATTTTTTGAACTTCTTTTTGTTTTACATTTTGATTCATCATAATCCTCCCTGCATTTTGCGCTGTGCGCATCTTTTTTTCGGGTTATTATAATGGAGCAACACTATATTTTTTGTCAAAATGATGTTCAAATAAAAAAAACTTTTTGACATTTTTACTGCCAAAAAGCTTTTCTCGTCGATTCTATGT
The DNA here is from genome assembly GCA_902767015.1 of uncultured Lachnospiraceae bacterium. Lineage (GTDB taxonomy): Bacteria > Bacillota > Clostridia > Lachnospirales > Lachnospiraceae > Bovifimicola. Next base: position 60,858 of record CACXFV010000003.1, read on the forward strand.
AGTTCAACCGGTTTAAGAAGTTCAGTTTCAAATACTTCATCATTTATTCTCAGGTTTTAAAATAATCTCGTCCGGATACACAAAACCTATCTTCTTCGCTTCTTCCTCAACATACTTCTTCGTCTGGACATAGACACGCTGTTCCTCCAATGCCTCGGTGCGCCGGCTCTCTTCTTCATACTGCTGTTGCCTTGCAATCAATTCTGAATCTTTACGTCTTTCAGTATCCTTCAAATGATTAATCATCACCATAAACACGCACACAAACACAAGGGTAAAAATCACTACTACTGTTCCGTTGATTTTATTTCCTTTCCTGTTCTTCTGTTTTCTCAATATCCGCACCTCGTTTTCCAACTTGTTCTGTAACATGTATTTTAAATGGTTTTATCACTTTTTTCAATAGTTTATGCAAAATTTTAAATATTTTATTTAAAAAGTTGTAAAAAAATGTCTTTCCAATGAATTTAATGATTTTTCCCAAAAATTTATCCCATATTACCTTCAAAAGCCAACTCACATATTTCACAATGAATCTTCCTGCTGCCCATTCCCAAATCAGCATTCCCATCAGCATAAAAATCACAATATAAGCTCTCACGATTCCGCCATTTGCGTGATACATAAAGGAGAATGCTGCAACTGCCAATACCATCCACCATATGATGTCTTCGATTCCGGTGAGCAGTTCTCCTCTCGGAAGGATTCTTCTGAAGATTCTCAGCAAATCATACAAAAAACAACCTGCTGCACCAATGAGCAGCGCTTCAAGTATAATATTAACCTCAACAACTATATCATGACTCATGTTTCTCCCCATTTTCAAACAACTATCATCATTTATTTAAACAATCTCTTTAAGATTGAATCCGAATTTTGTTTTGAGGTATATTGAAGACTGTCGATATTCCCCTCAATATCCGCTTCCCCCGTCTCAAGGTTCAGTCCCTTTACTTTTAAATCCTTCCCCTTTATGATTAATCTTCCTAAAGAGGTATTCATGTCAATTGTATTATTGTCAAATTCATCAATATCCGTAACACCCGTTATCGTCCCTGCTGTTCTGCCGCTGATAATCAGCTTGTGACCTAATATTTCCTTGTTATTGTGAGCCTCTCTACTCCCATACACCGCCATTTTACCATCTTCTCCCCTTTTCTAATTCTTAACGCCGCACAATTCATTCCGGACACCTTTTCTGTAATTATTTTTCCTGCACCATTTTTTACACCGTGCATATCCCATGCACAGCTTGTGATATGCCACCAACCGGACTGTTCAATATCAAGTATATTGAACTAATTGAGAAAATATGACAGTAAATCAGCTCCTATTCAGAGTACGGAATGATATTAAAGCTCACGGTACATCTCTTTTGCCTCTTCCTTTTTGACCGTTTCTGCCACCGAGAGTACCTCCACCTTAACAGATCTGGTTCCAAACAGAATCTCAATGATATCCCCTGCCTTTACAGCCGCAGATGCTTTTGCCGGCTTATCATTCACCAATACTCTTCCTGCGTCGCATGCTTCATTGGCCACAGTTCTTCTTTTTATCAGTCTTGAAACCTTTAAATATTTATCTAATCTCATACTAATCCTCATTTCTTAGGAACTGTTTATAATTAGCTTTTCACTTTGCTGTCTGTAATGCCTTCATCTATGGTATTGCTGCGGCTACGTGTTAAAAGTAATGAATGAACAGTTCCTTAGCTATTCTTTATTTTTTCAAAAACAGCCATCTGTCTTTCTCATAAACAAATAGCTGCGTAAAAAATACCCCTCACTATCCAAAGTGAGGGGAACGAAATCACAAAGTCCGATGATTGATTATTTGTTAACTTCGTCTTTAAGAGCTTTACCAGCCTTAAACTTAGGCGCAACTGAAGCAGGTATCGGCATTGGCTCTCCTGTCTGTGGGTTTCTACCTTCTCTAGCTTCTCTCTTAGCAACTTCGAATGTTCCGAATCCAACTAACTGAATCTTGTTACCTGCCTTTAATTCTTCGGTAACAACATCTGTGAATGCCTTTAATGCCTTCTCAGCGTCTTTCTTTGTTAATTCGGATTTCTCAGCGATTGCTGCTACTAATTCAGCCTTGTTCATGGATGAACTCCTCCTCTGTTTTCATTATAATATTTACTTGATCACATTCAAGTTCTCTTATATGGAAAGCTACTTGGACATGCCTTCCACTCACATGTTTATTTATAAACTGTAAAATGTCATTTGTCAAGGATTTTCGGCATTTTCTTCCAATCCTGCATCAACATTGGCAATTTCTTACAATATTGTACCGATATTTTTGTATATATTATCAGAAATGCCGATTTAATAGGCTTCGATGTCCTATGATTGCCTCATTTTCCGTAACATCTTGTCTTCTAGGCTTCCATCTGTTTGCCCAGGAAATTGGCTGCCACTGCCAGCATCTTTAAATCCGTCTCATTAATCTTCTTATCTTCGCTTTTTACCATCATTGTAACCGAGCCTATAACATCTCCTTCACATATGATAGGCTGAATTGCTTTTTGCAGTTCCTCTTCATCATTATCGGTTATTTTTATATTTTTTGTATTTTCACATACCATAGTACGGTTTTCCAATATATTTTCAAAATTTTTTGTGATGTTTCTTTCAAGCAGGTTTTTTCTTCCACCTGACACCGCCACCACCGTATCTCTATCCGTTATGATTACCGTATGTTCAACAAAAGACGCCAGACTATCTGCATATTGTGCAGCAAAAAGCCTTATTTCTCCCATGGGAGAATACTTTTTAAGCACAATCTCTCCCTCATGGTCAGTGTATATTTCCAGAGGATCTCCCTCTCTAATCTTTAATGTACGTCTAATCTCCTTCGGAACAACAACTCTTCCTAAGTCATCAATACGCCTTACTATACCTGTTGCTTTCATTCTACCCTCCATCTGTATCTGCATTTTCCATATCAATACATTAACAGATTGTCTCCTTCTTAAATTATTTCTATAACAATATCAGCAGCTGCAGTGAATGAACTGCTCCCTAGGAACTGTTCCTTAGTCATTCTGCTACAGTTCCTTAGTGGTTATCGCAGATCCATAAAAACAATGATTAAATTTTTACACATCTTGCAATTTATAACTATTATCTGTAAATTTTACAGAAATATACAAAAAAGAAACTGGGGGTATTTTCCAAAAAAGCTGCCACACTGCGTTCCCGCTTGTGTGACAGCCTCCTGATTCTTTTCCGGTCGTAGATATTGTCCTGCTTTCCTACGCCTCACTCTTCCATAATCCATGTAAATTGCAGTAAGCATATGCGCTTACCAGCTTGTCATCATCGCTGAGTACAAAGCTGCACTCTGGTGTCTGGTCAGGTGTCAGATTCTTTCTCTGTACTCCCTTCTCTGTCTCTATTGCAATCCAGTCAATGAAATGTGGTTCTGTCATCGGATGTGCTACAGAGCCCACATTGACAACCACCTTACTTCCATCCTGTGAAATGACCGGAACATGCTTCTCTACTGCGCCATCAGATGTTCCTGCCTTTAATTCCTTCATATCTTCTCCACAACATGTCAGTCCTGAGCACTTGTCCCTTACCATCTCGATGATATTTCCACATTTTTTACAGACATAAAACTTCATTAAAAAGTACCTCCTCGTAATTGAATAATCTTAGTTCCCTGCCCATTACCATTCACAGGCATCCTTCACCTGCACCTCATGTCCCGTTTCAGCTTTAAAAGGTCAGAACTCTATTGCTGTATAGCAGCAATTGACCGCATACACAATCGGACATTCGGTAGGGTAGAGCTTATATAACAAGATAATACCAGATTAACACATCTGATGTCAACTAAATATCAAGTCCTTCAAGTATATTCTTAAGTGTCTGTGCAGATTCCTTTAATTTCTGTTGTTCCGTTTCATTGAGGGCAATCGGAACCTTCGTCTCAAGACCGTTCTTTCCTACAATCGCAGGCATACTTAACACCACATCTTCAATACCATACTCTCCATGCATCATAGACGATACCGGCAGAATAGACTTCTCATTTCTGATAATGACTTCACAGATACGTTTTACTGACATGGCAATACCATAATATGTGGCACGCTTTCTGTTAATAATCTCATAAGCACTGTTCTTAACCCTGTCAGCAATCTCCTTGGTTGCCTTCTCATGTTCAAAATGTCCCCGCATCTCACAGAATTCATTGAGTTCAATTCCCGATACGTTCGCACTGCTCCATGCTGCAATCTCACTGTCTCCATGCTCTCCAATAATAAAGGCATGTACACTTCTGCTGTCTACCTCAAGATGCTCTCCCAGTTCATACTTCAATCTTGCCGTATCAAGCACTGTTCCCGAGCCTATGACACGTTTTTCACCAAAGCCTAACAATTTAATTGATACATAGGTAAGAATATCCACCGGATTGGCAACAATCAATATTACACCTTTACAATTTCTGCTTGAAATCTCCGGCATAATTGATTTGAATATGCTGACATTCTTATGAACCAGATCAAGTCTTGTCTCATCCGGCTTCTGATTGGCACCTGCTGTCACAATGATGATTGCCGCATCTACGATATCATCATATCCGCCTGCGTAGATATCCATCTGCTTGGCAAATGGTATACCATGGCTGATATCCATAGCCTCTCCCTCTGCCTTGTTCTGATCCGCATCAATCAGTACAATCTCCGAAAACAATCCGCTGTTCATCAGCGCAAATGCCGATGCCGAGCCTACAAAACCGCAGCCAATAATGGCTACTTTTCTTAAATTAACACCTTCACTCATCGTACAAATTCCTTTCTTGATTCAATTATTATGTTCGCTCTTGACATATAATAATCTATTATATTAGAATTTTTATACCGCGTCAATCTTTATAGTATTTTTTTTCACGTTACGAGAGGATACATTTATGATTATTGATTTTCACACACACATATTTCCTGACACTCTGGCTGGTCGCGCTGTAAAACGGCTCGCTTCGGACGGTATTCCAAACCAAGCCGACGGCACTTTTTCAGGCTTAACTTCCGGTATGAATGATGTTGGCATTGACTACTCTGTTGTTCTGCCTGTTGTCACAAGGCCGGAGCACCATGAAAGTGTCAATCAGTTTGCCATGCATATAAATTCTAGGAAACAAGGCGTTATTTCCTTCGGAGGAATCCATCCTGAAAATACTGATTATAAAAAAATCATTGACCAACTGTGTCATTCAGGTATGAGAGGGATTAAGCTTCACCCTGTATTCCAAAAAACGTTCATCGACAGTATGTCATATCTCAGAATAATAGACTATGCAATTTCAAGAGGGCTTCTGGTAACCATTCATTCCGGATACGACATAAGCTCTCCCACTGACGAATACGCTTCTGTAAAGCGTCTTAAACATGTAATAACTACCATTAATTCAGACAATATCATACTGGCACACATGGGCGGCTTTGACGAATGGGAGAATGTGGCAGAAATGATAATCGGAGAAAATGTTTATCTGGATACAGCCTTTTGTATTAATCTCCCATGCATCCCCTCTCTGTCCTGTGAACAGTTTGCAAAATTGGCAAAAGCTCACGGAACAGACAAAATATTATTCGGAAGTGACAGTCCATGGGGAGACCAGTCAGAAGCGGTATCCGTTATAAAGTCTGTTCCATTATCCCCGTCAGAGATCAATGCTATATTGGGCGACAATGCAAGAAGATTATTAAAGATGTAGCAATAGCAGTGATGCATTTGTAACAGTTCAGACGCGCCATTAGAAAATGGTTAAGTACTTAATAAGATTAAGCACTTCACCATTTTGGCAGCATTCATTAATTTTTCAATGATATTATTTTTTCCAAAGACTCTGCTGCAATGAGATTACTCTTATGCCTGATTCTCCTGTGCCACAAGCCGGTCTGCTCCATACATCTTTCTAAGCTTCGGCTTCTCAATCTTGCCGGTAGCATTTCTCGGAATTTCAGCAAAAATAATCTGTTTCGGTCTCTTATATCTAGGCATCTCCGTACAAAATTCTTCTATCTCTGCCTCACTGCATTCCATTCCGTCTTTTATCTCTATAATCGCCGCTGTCTTCTCTCCCAATCTGTGATCCGGAAGTCCAATGACCGCAACATCTTTCACCTTATCATATCTTCTGATAAAATCTTCTATCTGAACCGGATAAATATTTTCACCGCCACTGACAATCACATCCTTCTTCCTGTCAACCAGAAAATAAAAACCATCCTCATCCTGCATAGCCATATCGCCTGTATACAGCCAGCCATCCTTTAAGACTTCTGCGGTTGCTTCCTCATTGTGGTAATAACAGGTCATCACTCCCGGACCTTTTACACAGAGTTCTCCGACTTCTCCCTGCTTAACCTCATTACCCTCTTCATCAACAATCTTACATTCCCATCTGTATCCCGGCACTCCAATGGCGCCAACTTTGTGGATGTTCTCCATACCAAGATGTACACAGCCGGGTCCCGTCGATTCTGAAAGACCATAGTTGGTATCATAATCATGGTCTGGAAAATACTCTTTCCATCTCTTGATTAATGAAGGTGGTACAGGCTGCGCACCGATATGCATCAGTCTCCACTGGGACAATTCATAGTCCTCCTTCTTAATCTCTCCTCTGTCCAGTGCATCCAGTATATCCTGGGCCCATGGCACTAATAACCACACAATGGTACAATGCTCTGAAGATACCGCTGACAATATCGTCTCCGGCTTGGTTCCTTTTAACAGGACAGCCCTGCTTCCCGCCACAAGACTGCCCATCCAATGGAACTTTGCACCGGTATGGTATAATGGCGGTATACAGAGGAATGTATCCTCTCTGCCGGTCTGATGGTGCTTCTGCTCCATTTCTGCCGCCTGTGTAAGACTCTGATGCTTATGTAATATCGCCTTCGGAAATCCTGTTGTTCCCGAAGAAAAATATATCGCACCAAAATCGTCATCCGTTATCTCCACATTAGGTGCCTGACTGGAACAATCTGCCACAAGCTCTCTGTAACTCTCCGCATAGCTCGGACAATTATCTCCTACATAAATCAGCAGTCTTCCCTTGCTGAGTCTCTCGGCATTAACCTCAATTCTTCCAATAAATTCCGATCCAAATACAATGATATCCACCTCTGCCAACTCAGCACAGTAAAGTATCTCTTCGGCATCATATCTGAAATTGAACGGTACTGCAATGGCTCCTGTCTTCAAAACGCCAAAATAAATAGGCAGCCATTCGAGACAATTATACATAATAACGGCTACCTTGTCCCCCTTCTTGATTCCTCTGCTCATAAGCATATTGGCAAAACGGTTCGCCTTTTCATCAAATACACTCCATGTGATCTCGCGTCTGTATGGTTCAAATCTGGTGGGCTGAATCAGATCATATTCCTTCCAGGTCATACGTCTGGTGTCCTTCTCATTCGGATTCAGTTCAACCAATGCCACCTCCTCCGGATATAATCTCGCATTTCTCTCTAATAATTCTGTTACAGGCATCTCATTTGTCCTTTCCCAATACTCTGTCTTTTACTTGCCCTGCAGCATATCTGCTCCATCTGTTCAGGGCTGTTTTCCAATAGTTCTAATCTATCATAGAATGGGATAAAAGTCAATTTTGCATTAGAATACGAAAAAAGATGTAAATCATTTTACTGTTTACATCTTTTTGATCGGTTTTACCTGTTTTTACACTGATTGATTATCACTTCGTTTACATTATGATTTTCGATATATTTCCATCTTTCTTTTAAAATCCTCCACTGTCAGTTCAACTTGTTCAGCAGCTTCTTCTATGGAAATGACTTTTCTTTGCACAAAATCAAAGAGCAGTTCCAATCGTCCTTCTGCATATCCGGCGTCATGAATTAAATCCGCTTCTGTTGTAATAATACTTTCTCCCATCACTCTCACCAGCCTCTCTTTTCTCTCTCCATGCGTAAAATGCTCAATGATCTTATTCGTAAATGCTTTGATGTTGTTCATTTCCCACATGTCCAGTTTACCGGCTTCAACTGCCTTTAGCATACCACAGGAAACTGATAGGTGATACAGGTATGTGTCAGTGTCGAATTATTACACTTTACATAAATGACACAATAATTCGGCATTTGCAGTGTAACTCGTCCATTTTCCCAGACAGCGCTTCTTCTTGCAAAGATAAATGCATACTCCGCAATCCGGATTGCTATCGTGCCGTCACGATAGCTCTGACATTCCAACATGTACAGTTCGTCCTTGATTTTGATGATAAAGTCCGAAGTCCGGGAATGGATATCCGCATGTCCTGCTGCAATCTTCGTGATATCTCCTTAAATATAAATTGGATAAACTAAATGTTTTTGAAAAACCAGCCTGGGAGTGCGTTGCTCCTAGGCCGTTTCCTTGCGTATGGCTGGCATATATATTCCTAACAATTTATCGGTTTCCCATATCGATCATACATTTTAGTTTTCAATATAGAAACTATTATTTATATATAAATGGCTGTTTCCAATGATTATATAGATTAAGCAGAGTAAGCAGGAAAGAAAACTTATCAATATCGGCAACATCGGCAACATTATAAATAAACAAAAACCGCCTGACAGACATATACGAGATACCTCTGTCGGCGGTGATTTACCTTTTATTAAACCATTTTCAACACAACCAAAAAAGGCACAATTATATCACTGTGCTGTGCTCAATTATAATCCTAAGAAGCATACTTATCAACCCTTTCAATGAATTTTAATTATTTTTTACACCTGCTTTTCTTATGCTATCTAATGAGCCTATTTGTCTCTTTTTCTTATCCGGCATTAATTTTCTCTTTGACCATACGGAAAAATATTTTCCGCACTTCTTCATTCGTCAGGACGAGATGATACAGCGCATATTCATTTCCAAAACATTCTTCCTCGGTCTGATAAGAAAGCACCTTCAGATAGCCGGTCGCAAAAAGCAGGCTCCAGATGGCACTCTCGTTGGTATCCAGATTGTTATAGATATTTTGTAACTGTTCAGAGCCAAGCAAAATTCAGAAGAAAAAGCGTGAATGCAACGCATTCATAAGCTTTTCTTTTGAATTTTATTTGGCGGATACGCCACACCGACGAAATGCGAAGCATTTTGGAGGTTGGCTCTGAACAGTTAC
>CACXFV010000004.1 GCA_902767015.1 uncultured Lachnospiraceae bacterium
GCAATCGGAGCAGGTGTAGGTGTATGGGGTGTTATCAACCTTCTGGAAGGTTACGGTAACGACAATCCCGGAGCAAATGCTCAAGTGACATAAAGTAACACAAGAATAAGACAGACAGCCAGAACCTCTATTCCGGAGAGATTACAGACTTGAGCATTTTGTGATAAAGAAGCAAGGGGATAACAATTCCCGAAACTATGTCAAAATATCAAAGGAAATGAGGTAAGAAAGATGGAACAGGAGATTTTTATTACAGAGGAAGAACGAAAGAAATGCCGGAGAGTAGCAGAAGCCTTTTCGGAGCTGTATGAGATGGAGAATATAGTGGTGCTTGATGTTGGCAGATATGGGTTTGTGAAGCTGCAATATTACAAGCCACCGCATGGATTTGAGGATGTCATAACATTTACGGACAGCAGGAGTATGTTTGAGGATTTATGGCAGGACTGGCTTGACACAAAGCTGTACCTGCTGGGAAAGGGCACTCCGCTCTTGGAGAAAGGCTATCAAGGCGTGTTTGAGAGCCTGTCAAAAGCGGAGCAGACGGAACTTATCGGGAGGAAAAAAGATTTTGCAAAAACGGCGGGAATATATCTGTAAAAGCTTGTGATAGGATAAAATGGTAGTTTGTGACTATCAAGGTCAGAAAGGCTCTGTTGTAAATGCAGGGCGTTTCTAATTGGTATTATAGAAATACAGATAGAATGGGTAGTATTCCGCCGTAGTCGTCGGGGCTGTGGGTTTGTGGGCAACTGGCATGGTTACGGAGCTGTGGGTAATCTGTGGGCGGCTGTGGGATGGTTGTTGGCAGCTTGCTGTCAACGAACATTCCACAGGCTGTCCATAGATTACCCATAGCGGAGTGCCAGTTGTCCATAAATCCATAGCCCTTATTTTCAGACAGAAGTGGGTTATGAAATTATGGAACAAAATGGGGTGCAGTAGACTGCTGTAACAGGCTATTTGTGGTCAACTTAACCATGAGAGTATTGTAAAGAAGCAGAATATCAAGTGTCTGAATTTTTTGACTATATGAAATCTATTCACGCTACCAAATTGTCTATTCACGCTTTTGCTGTAAGAAACTCTTTGCAGTATTCCGATATTATGATTGAATGTAAAAGGTAAGTTATTGTGGAGGCATAGAATGATAAGGATAGCAATATGTGATGACGAACAGAATATACGGGCTTATCTTGTCTCCCTGCTCAAAAAGGATAATACAGAATTTGGTGCGGATATTGCTGAATATTCTTCTGCGGAAGAATACATTTCAGATGATAAAGAGTACGACATATTATTTTTAGACATAGAGCTGAGTGGCAAGGATAAAAAGAAAAATGGAATGGAGCTTGCAAGAGTAATCCGTAAAGGTAATAAGAAACAACCTGTCATTATATTCGTTACAGGATATGAAAAATATGTGTATGATGCGTTTGATGTGTCTGCGTTTCATTATTTGATTAAGCCTATATCTGAAGATAAGTTTACAGATGTATATAAAAAAGCAGTAAGTAAGGTTTTGGCAGAGAGGAATCATAGAAGGCATGTGATGATTGTTCCGTATCATAATGGAAGTAAGTCTATTACAATAAAGGAAGTTTTTTATGCAGAGAGCCAAAATCATAAGATTATACTTCACACATATAGTGGAACCATAGAGTATTACGCAAAGATGGAAGATTTGGAAAATGAATTAAAGGACAGTTTTTTTCGCATACACAGGGGTTACCTTATAAATTTGGATCATGTGGAAGAATATAACAAAAGTGAAGTGACTCTTTCAAATGGAGAAAGCCTTTTGATTTCCAAATATAAATATACAGAGTTTGTGAAAGCGTACCTCAGATTTATAAAAAATGAGGACGAGGGTGTGTGATATGACAGATGCAGAATTTACAATATTTCAAACCGTAGTTGCTTTAGTATTAACGTTTATAGATGCCAGATTGCTGACAATACTATTTGTACCATATTTACCAGCATATAAGCTGCACAAAAGCAGGAGAATAATAAAATGCATAAGCATATTTGCGGTTTATTCCGTTATATCGGTTATAGGCGTTTTTATCCCGCATTTTGAAATGGCAGGGATGATAGAGGTAGTGATTCTTATGGGACTAATTGCTCCTGTATTGGAAAATAACAGGTTTTTCGTCATTTTTCTTACAATGGTATTTTTCTGCTTTGACTGTTTAATTGGGCTTGCAGGAAATAGTTTGTTATATTTACTCAACATAAATTTTGTGGATGATGTGTCGGTGGAAGTAGCTTTGCGAAATACCGCCTTTCATTATGCGGGAGTATATTTTATCCAAAGTATTATTTTGGCAATATTGGTTTTTGTTATTAGGCGAGTTGTAAAACAGTCGCTTCAGCTAAATATTAAGGAATGGGGCTATCTGTGCATTCTTCCGCTTATAGGAATTATATTTAAGGGGATTGTAGACCGATTGCTGTTTGTCGTGAAGAATCATGTTGTTTTTGGAATATATAATGATTATCCTGCCTTTTTGGTATTTGTTCCAATGATTGCTGTGTTGTTTTGTGTAGGTATTATATTAACAATCGTTTCTTATCAGGAAATGAAACAGATGGAAGATGATAAGAAAAAATATTTCGTTCAGGAACAGCAGGTAAAGGCAATACAGGAAAGAATTGACGAAGTGGAACAATTTTATAATGGTATTAGGAAAATGCGACATGAAATGAAAAACCATTTGACGAATATCAAGGGGCTAGTGGAAAACAAAAATTATGCAGATATAGATCAGTATATTTCAAAAATAGATAGTGAATTAGATTACTTTGAATTGTCTGTAAGAACAGGAAATTCGGTTTTGGATGTGATTATAAATGACAAGAAAAAACTTGCAGAAAAAGAAAACATTCAATTTGAATCAGATTTTCTATATCCTGTGTCAGACAACTACGATCCATATGATATAGGCATTATTGTAAATAATCTTCTGATAAATGCAATAGAAGCATGTGAGAGGATGAAAGGAGGCGATAGATATATTTCTATATCAAGCAAACAAAAAAAGAAATTTTATATAATAGAAGTAACCAATTCTTGTGAAGGGGAAATCCGTATGGATGAGGGCAGCGGACTTCCTGTTACAACGAAAGACGGAATAACTGCTTTGCATGGTATAGGCTTGTTAAATGTAAGAGAAGAAGCATTTAAGTATATGGGTGATATTGATGTAAAGAAAACAGCAAACAGCTTTTGTGCCACAGTGCTGTTGCAAGAAATAAATAAAAAGAAAGGTGGAAAAGAATATGAGAGTTGATGGAGTAAACCAGAATGTAGCTAATAACATTGGAAGTATGGGTGCTAATGAGGAGGCAGCAATTCAAAAGAAAATTCAGTCATTGAAAAAAGA
>CACXFV010000005.1 GCA_902767015.1 uncultured Lachnospiraceae bacterium
CGCCGGACTTTTAAGGATATATGCAGGGTATTCTCTACCTTGTTTTATGCAAGTACCGGATTTGGGGCATAGTTTCCCAGACCCTTCACATAATTGAAGAATTTTCGGAAATTCAATGCTGCTATTTTGGAACCGAAAAAGAACTTGCCACGCTGTTTGCCACGAGGTATCTTTTCTAAATGGTAATTCTTGCGTATATTCGATGGAACAGTTTCTACACCATTACGAAGTCTCGCATAATTTTTGAATTCCTCACTGCTCATGCTCCGTTGGATTTTTGCACGTTCATGTGCCGCTTTGGATGTTACTATTTTAGCAACCCGTTTAAAAATCTTCGGCTTGCATTGATTCTGATACGGACAGCCCACGCACTGCTCATGCAGAAAGGAAACGGCGCACTGATTGCTTTGCTTTATATAAGAACAGTTTTTCGGTGCATGACCGGCTGGACATCGGAGGACTTTTGTTCCCTCTTCGTTGAATTCAAAATCAGCAAAGATATCCGGAGCTGGTTTCCCTGTTAGACTTGTGGTAATCAGTTCTACGTTTTTATCGGCTGCAAGCTGTGTATTTTCTGTTCCACTATACGCACCATCCGTAACTATAACAGTCCTCTCTTCCTGTTTATCCATCTGCTCAAGATGCTCCTTGATAAACTGGCTGTCACTGTGGTTGTTTTGGTCATACTGGTACTCTGTTACAACGGAACCATTCTCTCCAACAGATTCCTCAAGGTTGGCCGTATATCCTCGATGCTCTTTTCATGCTTTGATTCGGAAAGTAGCTTCCGGCTCAGAAGGATTCTGCATCATGGTGGATTTCATGCCGTCTTGTTTTGTGCGGAGTCTTCGTGTTTCGTTTTCAACAATGGTCTGTTCTGACAGGCATCTGACAAACAAATCATACTCTGTTGAATCATTGTAATCAGACTCACACAAGGCAAGAAGTTTATCTGCATCCGTTAAGAGCTGCTTCATGCGCTCATCCGCATCGGTACTGCGCTGATGATAAATCACTCTGTTAAAATCGTTAGGATCGATATAGTGTTTTAAATCGTCAGACAGAGCAGAACCATTGATTTTATTCACATACAGCGCCAGCTTTGCGATGCAGGTGTATATCAGTTCCATTCGGCTGAGTTTGCGGATGTTGGATTCAATCATCATGGAATCCATACGCCTGACTTTACCGCTGATTCCCATCAGTTTTGCAATGGAAGCACTTAAATCTTTCACACAATCGTGGTAGAGATCCTTATTGTGAAGTGTTTCATAATCATAACACCTCTTGCGGAAACGGCTTAAGGTCTTGTCACTCAAAGGCTGTTCTTCAAAACTTGTTGTATGCAGTGCGTACTGAATTTGAAAATCCAGCATAAGATTTTCAACCATCTCATCATCGGAATAATCAAAAAGCTCTTTGATGATGAGCGCACCAACAATCACGTTGACCGGAGTATTCGGTCCGGATGCCTTATCACTGTATAATACAGAAAAACGCTTTTCATCAATGGCAGGAAATATTTCATCTGCAAAGACTTTTGCCCAGGATTTTTCCAGTGCTTTTTGTTCTCTGGCAGTTAATCCGGAAAAACTATCTGTAAATGACATTTGCTGGTAAGCGTTTTCTTTGAATGACATAGAGACTACCTTCTTTCCCAAGCCACTCTGTGGCTTTAATACTTCTATTATACAGCAAGTAAACCATTTAGTCTTGTATTTACTACAAAATATATGAACTTTTCAAGGTACTATAGAGGGTTTTTTGACCCCAACATCATAATATTATATATTTGAATCATTTTCGGTGAGGCAACTATGACAAAAGAAGGATTAACCTATATTTCTGAATATATAAAGAAAATTAAGAAGGAAGAGCCCATTGTCCGTGTTATCAGGCAGAATTGTAATATTAAGATTAGCACAGAAGATTTTTCTCTGCTGAATCTTTCAGAACCTTCAGACAATTTTCTTTGTTCCCTTACAGGTACCGCACTGATTGGTGCCTATGAACCTTTTTTAAGTGTCGTAAAGAGCATGATTGACAAGTACGCTTTTGACTTATCAGTACTTTTTGAAGAAGCAGATATCTACCGTCTTCACAGGAACATCTATCAAAGCTATCTCTCCACCGGTGTCATTAAACGTGAGGAGAATTTACTTCTGAACGAGATTGAATATGAGAAAGGGAAATTTTTAACAGGTCTTGTAAAATTACTGCTGGCAATTGCCGAGGATCACCCTTTTTTCATTCTTATTAATAATGCCGGACAGCTGTGTGATTCCACCCTTGACGTATTGAATATCCTTAAGGATGAAACAAGCGAAAATCTTCATATTCTTCTATTGACAAGCGAGACCTCGAATACAAAAGGTTATGTTGCTGACAGGTATAACCTTTTCATTGACCGGCTCGACAAGCTTGGCGCTGTCACCGTTCATACAACCAGCGAAAGCGTGGACCCGGAGGCGGATAAAACCTTCGTATTCCAAAATACTACTGAGGAACTGACGCAGATTGAGAATATGTTTCAGTCTCTTGCCATGGAGCAGGCAAAGTATTACATAGAACTTATCTATCAGAAGATAGAAGTTGACAAGGTTTCCTGCCTGCCCGACTATAAATTCAGGCTGCTCTCTCTGTATGCTGCCATCAGCATCTATACGGAGAACTATTCTTATGCCCTTATTTTATGCGATAAATTAAAAGAATTCAATGCCGGTTCGGTGAAAGATAATGAATTAAAAAGGTACAGATACTATTACTACAAGGCACTGGCTGATATGTATATTGGCAACGATAGTGATGCCATCGATGCCGCCACCCTGTGCGTGAAGCAGGCACAGGAGATTAAGCAGGATTACCTGCTGATGCAGGCACTGATCATCCAGAATATGTCTCATGTGGCAGGTTGGAAGGATGTGTGGATTTGCAAAAGTGACATTCCCGTATCTGACGAACTGGTAGCATTATGCCTGAAATACAACTATTTAAATCACCTTGCCCATATATTTGTCTACAGCTATCACAACTCGGCGGATATCTATCGTACCCCTGAACACATCAAGGACAGAATTCCTTATTTTACAAAGGGAATTGAGCTCGGCAGGCAGTTAGGCAATGATAAGTTTATCTTTGAAGCATACAGAAAAGGTGTGATGATGTCATCCAGCAACGGCTTTTTCACCACCTCCACTTATTTCTATATGCTTTCTATTGATGTCGTCAAAAAGACACATAATCATTTTGAAGAGGCCAATATCTATAATGGTCTCGGCTATGATTGCTGTACCGCTGATGAATTTGAAAAAGCTAACGACTATTACAATAAAGCCCTCAAGATATTTTTTGATTTAAAATCAACCGATTATATTCTGGAAACCCTGTACAATATGGGTACCAATGCAGTGCTTGCCGGCGATTACAAGAATACCATTGACTACCTTACCACGGTAACAGATTCTTTCAAAGTTTTGAAGAAAGACCGTCTGAGAGTATGCAACATCTCAAAGCTTTTGGGACTGATTGCCGTTGCCGCCTTCAAACTCGGCAACTATTCCCTCGCCCATTTGTATTATGAACGTGCACGACATACACTGACTCTCGGTCATATTCTGGGCAGAAATACAGAAGATTATCAGGCTTATCTGTGGGGCGATGATATGTTTTTGTATCATTATATGTCTGCACTGACTGCCACCAAAGAAGGCAGATATGAAGATGCCATGAAAAGCTTTGACAAGGCAGAAGGCTTTATGATTGCACGTACCGGAAGTATGTTCATTAATTATGTCCTGTTTGCAGTAGACAAAGCTGATTTATTATACAAAATGTCTCGTGACGATGAAGCTGTTGCCCTGCTGAACGAGGCAAGAGCATGGTATTTTGGACATGGCAATACTTTGAGAGTTCACATGTTTGATGAGTATATCAGTACTGGAAAATGGAGTGCGCCTGCGCTCCGACTGGATATCAGGGATATTACCATTCCTCAGATTGTCAATTACATGAAATTAGAAGGCATTAAAAATGCCATGGTTTTAAAAGATACACAGCTTAAATTTCTCGGTGCCTTTCAGGAAGTTATTAATTATGATTATCGCTCCTCCCACGAGGTTGTCAGTACACTTTTAACCAATTTCAAGGTGAATTTTAACCTTGATAATATCTTATTTATCGGTTGTGATGACAACGACGCCAGAATCATATTCAGTGATTTAGAGTACACCATCTCCGATGATAATGTCATGGATATTGTCAGCTACTTTAAATCAAACAGCTCTGGTTTTTCGCTTTCATGCTTCAGCAGCAACCACGAAAACTACGAGGCGTTCCATATGATATTTGCAAAGAGCAAAATCTCCTCTATGGTAGGTGTTCCTATCTATTCCGGAAACAGACTTGGAAGTATTTTCATTACATTTTCCAAGATATCTGACAACTGTAACGCCCTTTTAGAAAGAGATACCCTGGATGACAGTGATATGTCTGTCTACATGATTATCTTCAGACAGATATTAGGAGCTATTGAGAAGTTCAAATTAAATGATTTATTGAGAAGACAGGCAATTACAGACGAACTGACCGGTCTGTATAACAGAAATGGTTATTATAAACTGATTGAGAGATATTTAGAGGATGCCAAAGCGTTTAAGAAATCTAATGACATTACCATCATGTATATCGATTTAGATAATTTCAAATACTATAATGATACCTTTGGTCATCATTTAGGTGATGAAATCCTCAAAAAATTTGCTTACATTTATGTAAAGGCCTGTAAAAGTTATGGCTATGCTATTCGTTTTGGCGGCGATGAATTTATCATTCTTTTGGATACCTCTGAAGAAGCGGTTATTAACGATGTCGTTCACAGCATCTACGCTCAGATTGAAGCTGAAAATGGTTTTATTGAATTTGTAAGTCGCTATAGCAATGAAGATATTGAGATTCCAAAGAGCCACAGAGCAACCTGCTCTATCGGCATTGAGACCGGAATAAATATCACTGACGAAGAGGGCTATGCTGTGATTGAAAAACACGCTGATGCCGCACTATACTACAGTAAAAAGCATGGCAAAGGCAAAGCTGTATGGTACCGGGAAATTGTATAATATTACTCTTTTCGGATGGTACCATGACAACCATATATTTTAAATATTTTACAGAATGGAGAATTAACAGATATGAGCATTAACATAACCGGAACAACACAACTGACAGGGCTTCTCGGAAGTCCTGTAGCTCACAGCATCTCCCCCATGATGCATAACGAAGCATTTCGCTTACTGAACCTTGACTATGTGTATCTGTGCTTTGATGTAGATACGACCACTCTCAAGACTGCTGTAGACGGAATGAAGGCAATGGGGGTTCGTGGCTTTAACTGTACCATGCCTGATAAAAATATGATGTGTGAGCTGGCAGACGAATTAAGTCCTGCTGCCAAAATGATTGGTGCTGTCAACACAGTCGTCAATGACAACGGTCGCTTTATCGGACACAACACTGACGGAATCGGTTATATGCGTGCCGTACAGGATGCCGGTTTTGATATCATCGGGAAGAATATGACTTTACTGGGTGCCGGCGGTGCCGCCACGGCTGTATGTGTGCAGGCAGCCTTAGATGGAGTCGCCTCCATTAATGTATTCAGTATTAAGGATCGCTTCTTTGAAAGAGCACAGCGTATGGTGGACAATATCAATGCCAATACCAACTGTAAAGCCGCTCTGTATGAGCTTGCCGAGGCAGCAGCCTTAAAACAAAGCATTGAGAATAGCACTATCCTTACCAATGCTACCAGTGTAGGCATGGCACCTGATACCGATAACTGCATCATTACAGATGAATCCGTATTCCGTGAGGATTTAATTGTTTCCGATGTCATCTATAATCCACGGGAAACAAAGCTTCTGAAATCAGCAAAAGCCCATGGATGTAAAACATTCAACGGACTTTACATGCTTCTCTATCAGGGGGCAGAAGCTTTTAAAATATGGACCGGAGAAGAAATGCCCGTCCAAGCTGTTAAAAGCAAGTTTTTTTCCTAATGTTTTTTTCTATCGGCATATTTTTTATCATGCCGATAGGTCCATAGTATAATTTTCTCAAGGTATCTCTTCAGGACAATCTGTATTTCCTCCTTTGGATGAATCGGTTTTACGAGAATGGTCAGCATGCCAACCCGATTAGCGCCATAGACATCTGTAAAAATCTGATCCCCCACAAACATCGTATTACCTTTTTTGGTATGCATTATCTCAAATGCCTTTCTGTAACTCTTTTTGGAAGGCTTATGAGCATTATAGATATAATCAGTTCCCACGGCATCCGCAAAGGGTTTTACTCTTGATTCCTTGTTATTAGAAATGAGACACGTTCTAAATCCCATTTCATGGAGCCTCGAAAAGAGTTCTATCGCCCTCGGACTGGCAGGTGCGCCATGGGGTACCAGTGTATTATCCACATCAAAAAGAATTCCTCTATATCCTTTATCATAGTATTTCTTAAAATCAATCACATACGTTCCATCCATATATCCTGCCGGATAAAATCTTTTGAAAATTCTCACTGTCTGTTCCCTTCTTCTTCGATAAGCTGTCTATTTATCCAACAGCTTTTTAATCTCATCCATAAATGTATTGACATCTTTAAACTCTCTGTACACGGAGGCAAATCTTACATACGCCACCGAATCAAAATCCTTCAGTTTATTCATCACAAGCTCACCAATCTGTGAGCTGCTGATTTCCTTAACATCAAGATTAAAAATGTTATTCTCTATATCATCAACAAATGCCGTTATCTTATCCATAGAAACCGGTCGTTTATGACATGACCGCACGATACCTGCCTCTATCTTGGAACGGTTGTATGGCTCCCTGTTTAAGTCCTTTTTAATGACAATAAGCGGAACATTCTCCACTCTCTCATAGGTGGTATATCTTTTGCCGCAATTCTCACACTGGCGTCTTCTTCTGATGGAATTATTCTCAGCCGCTCTTGAATCGATTACCTTTGTACTTTCCTTATTACAATACGGACATCTCATACCTTTATCCTCGCTTCTATGCGTATTTCAAATCTCATTCAATTATAAATAATATCCATTATCTGGTCAAGTTTATAGTTTACATTTTTTCAGCACTTCATCCTCTTTTACCCTGACTAGTATGATTTCCTCTCCAATCTGCTCCACACATTGAAACGGAATGATGTATTCTGTATCTCTGCCAAATAAACCACATAATTTAGGCTCTCCCGGAACAATCAGCTTTTCTATACAGCCGGTGCAGATATCAAATTCGATGTCTCCCACAAATCCCAGCCGTTTACAATCACACTGATTAATTACCTCCTTCTGTCTCAAATCGCATATCCTCATATCTACCCATTATCCCATATACCGTTTTCTTATCGTTATCCTATTCATAGTGATGACAAAAGGTTCCCTTATCCGCTACTTTTGTGTCAGATAATTTTTCATAGACTTCAACGCGTTTTTTTCCAGACGACTTACCTGTGCCTGCGATATCCCAATCTCATTGGCAACCTCCATCTGGGTGGAGCCCCTGAAAAATCTCATTTCAATGATATTTCTCTCCCGCTCACCAAGCCGTTTCAGCGCATCCTTCAATGCCAGCTTTTCCACCCAGTTCTCTTCCCTGTTATTCTTATCACTAATCTGATCCATGACATACAGGGTATCCCCGCCTTCGGAGTAGACCGGCTCATACAAGGATACAGGACTCTGGATGGCATCCAATGCATACACTACCTCCTCCTTACTTAAACCAATCTCTTCTGCAATCTCCGCCACCGTAGGCTCTTTCTGCGTAGTCTTTGTCATCATTTCCTTCGTATACAATGCCTTATAGGCAATATCCCGAAGGGATCTGCTCACTCTTATGGAATTATTATCCCTTAAAAACCTTCTGATTTCCCCCATAATCATCGGTACCGCATAGGTTGAGAACTTCACCCCTACACTTCTGTCAAAATTATCTATCGCTTTAATCAGACCGATACAGCCTATCTGAAATAAGTCGTCAATATTTTCATTGTTTCCCGAAAAACGTTTTGTGATGCTGAGTACAAGTCTTAGATTTCCCCTTATAAATTTTTCTCTGGCTTCTTTATCTCCCTTATCAATTTTATCCCAAAGTTCTTCTTTTTCCTTCTCACTGAGCAACGGAAGCTTTGCTGTATTCACGCCACAGATTTCCACCTTATAAAGAGACATATTCCCATTCCTCCATCATTTTAAATTTATATCCATTTAAAATGATTAACGAAATGGGAATATTTTATACTCATAATGTCGGATTTATATTGGAAATTGATGCCAGAGCGGACCACTTCCCGCGCCAAGATTCAGTCCCGCGCTAATGGCATCATAGACATATTTTTTGGCATCCGTAACTGCCCTTAACAACGGCTTTCCTAAGGCAAGCTCGCAGGCAATCGCCGAAGATAACGTACAACCGGTACCATGTGTATTATCATTTTTCACTTTCTTCGCTCTCAGCCAGTGGATTTCTCCATTGACATATAATAAATCGTCAGCGCAGTCTGTCATATGACCACCCTTAATCAGAATCGCTGCTTTGGCAGTCTTTGAAATAACCTCTGCTGCTTTTACCATGTCCTCTTTATCCTTAATACTGATACCGCTTAACACTTCTGCTTCGTTCATATTCGGAGTGATAACATCCGCAATCGCAAATAGTTCACTGATTAACATATCCTTCGCATCATTTTCCATCAGCATACAGCCACTGGTCGAAACCATTACCGGATCCTCTACAATAAAGCGCGGCTGATATTTCTTTAATTTTGATGAAATTTCCCGAATGATATCTTTAGACGAGACCATCCCTATCTTCACTGCATCAGGTGCGATATCTTCAAAAACAACGTCCATCTGCTTACCCACAAATTCCGGCGACATATCGCAGACACCATACACCCCTGTGGTATTCTGTGCCGTGACAGAAGTGATGACGCTCATCCCATATATACCATGTGCCTGTATTGTTTTTAAATCCGCCTGTATTCCTGCGCCTCCGCTACAATCTGAGCCGGCGATACTCAGTACCTTTTTGATATGCTGCAAATCTTTCACTCTTGCACCTCCTGCATTGTCTTTTATTGTCATTTCACAAATCGTTTAATCAACTCAACCACATATGGTACTGTCTCATAGGAGGTGAGGGTTTCCCTGGCAAGCACCGGATCATCCGTGATAATCATGTCTGCGCCTCGCTGTATCATTTCATTCACAGCATCCGCCGTGTTGACAGTCCACACATATACCTCTTTTCCCGTGCTGTGTGCATTATTAATAAGCGCCTGAGACGCAAAGGAATAATTAACACTCAATGCATCTGCAAATTTTACACCGGAAAAATTACCATATGCCACATTCAGAATATATCCTGTTTTAATATTTTCATTAAAGCTTTTGACATTTTTTAATGCCTTTGACTGAAAGGAGGTAACTACACATTCATCCTCCATTTCATATTTTTCTATGAGCTCCACAACCGATTTTTCAAGATTCTGCTCATGCCCCTTCAGCTTAATCTCAATGTTAAGCTTCAACTTTCCTTTGGACATAATCATAACCTCTTCCAACGTCGGTATCGTGGTTCCCGCATACTCCTCTGAAAACCAGCCGCCTACATCATAGGTTTTAACCTCATCATAATCTACCTTCCACACCCTCTTATTCACCCCGGCAACTCTCCTGAAATCCGAATCATGCATAACGATGACTACGCCATCTTTTGTCTCCTGGACATCAAGCTCCACATAATCAGCAAAATGATCAATCGCCGCCTCAAAGGCAGGAATAGTATTCTCCGGTGCTTCTGAAGAATAGCCTCTATGTGCAGCAATCATCGTCTTTTTAAACAATTGCACATTATAGCCGTTTCTCGAAATACCAATGTCAAAGCCTACGTATATCATATTCAATATTGCCGAAATCACAACAACAATATAAATCGTCTTTCTAAACTTTCCCGCCTCTCTCTTCTTCTCCTCTATCACCGGCAGCACTATCTGCTCACGGATCTTTTTCTTTCTGGCATAATAATAACCGCTTAGTATCGCTAACGATACCGGAACAATAAAGGAGGCATAAAGCTGATTCCAAAGCTTAAACAATATTCTTGCCACAATCAGCGACATATTATACGCCCGTTTTGTTTTAAAAAACAATAGCAGTATCTTCGTGACGGCAAAAGTAATTGCAACATACGATAACACCAGTCCTGCAAAAAATAGTATCTGCCACAGAACAAAGGATATAATCAATCCCGGGTATTTTCGTCTGTTCAAATGAATACTCGCTTTTCTGGCATTCCTAAAATCCATCTTCTCAATGGTGTAGTAATTGATACTGCTAATCCATCTGATGCAGATAACAGAAAGAATGACATATACCGCCAGTATTTTAACAATTAAGCCCTGCCTTGTCTTAAGAAATTCAATCACAAAAACCGGCACCTGCATAGACGATATATACCCGGATAATGCGACAAGGTGCGTAATCGGCATAATGACCATCACAAAACTTATCAGAAATAAATTATTTCTCTCTAAAAGCCGAAAAGCGGATTTTATCCCCTCTCTGATCATGTCCGTTACCTTTGCCTTATATCCATGATAGGTCAGGTCATAGCAGTAGGCAATCGCGCCTATCTCAATCAGTGAAAAAATAGCAAACATGACCAAAACAAGAAACAGAATCGCAATCGTAGTCGGCTTCATGGCAAAATCAATGACACGTGCATTCGTCAGATAATTGATGCCCGCAAGTCTTAAGGCTATCTTTACCATTTGTACAAGCACCGGTGTATATACCGCTGTGGTAAAAAGTGTATAGATGATTTCAAATAATATGATGTTTTTTATATTTTTGAATAGAAA
Source organism: uncultured Lachnospiraceae bacterium (assembly GCA_902767015.1). Taxonomy (GTDB): domain Bacteria; phylum Bacillota; class Clostridia; order Lachnospirales; family Lachnospiraceae; genus Bovifimicola. Next base: position 10,939 of record CACXFV010000005.1, read on the forward strand.
TTTAAACGCATTGGAAAATCTGTTCATATTTTATTCTCCTGCCTATCGCAGGTTTTCCCCGCAATGTTTACATTGTTCGATACTGACTCCAATCAGCAGGTTTTAAAATTTAGCTTTGGGGTTCACACATTAAAGCTCTCGATGAAGCAAAACTGCCCGCCTGATATAGCGAAAGGTTTCTTTTTCACCCTTTTCCTCAAGCATTCTGAGCAGTCTCTCCAATTCCTCCGCCGTCTTCTGATGAAGATTTCGCTTCTTTTTCCCTTTCAGATAATAGTTAAGAGGTTCACTGTCATTATAATTATCACCCATATAGACTTTACTTGCTGCTATCCTGTCGCAGAACATTTCCACCACATATTTTTTCGGCATACAGACCGGTGTCAGTTCTTTCGTCTCTCTATTATAATCTGTCCAATACTCAAAATGATGTTTATTCCTTCCCTTGTGATGCATCCAAGCCTTAGAGTATCCATAATTATCTCTCTCTCCCTCGTTAGGACTCCTGTCTCCCTGATAATTCATGACACCCGCAAAGAACTCCTCCGGTGAAAACTTCGATAAGTCATGGGTAATCCCCTGCCAGATCAGACCACATAAGAAGCAATTCTTCATCACTTCCTTTTTATGTCTTATGACTGTCAGAAAATGTCCTTTTATGTTTTTTTGAAATATTTTGATATCATTGATAATCTTCATACGAACCTCATGTATTTCTCTACAATCTAAAATCAGACAGCTAACAAAGGATTTTCTTTATTAGCTGTCTGTACCATCTGTCATTGCAATATCTACTGTGTATCTGATGAAACAGTTACCTGCTTAACATTATTATTCTCATAAATATAATCAATCGCAACTTCCCGTCTCATGTCAAACAGCAGCTCTTCATGTGTCATCGCCTGTAATACAGCCTCTTTTGAGCCATAGCTTTGTGCATATTCTTCTAATTTTTCCTCAAACTGTTCCTCTGTAATGTCGATGCCCGCATCCTTTACAATTGCCTCTATGACAAGTGTCTGCTTTGTCGCATCAACTGCCTGATTCTGTAAATCTTCGAAAGTAATACCGGCATTCACCATATATGTCTCAAGATTGCCGCCGAAATAAGAGCCATACATTGCATAATATTGAACAATGGAATTATAATTGATATTATACACAAATGCAGGGCAACCGGACACCTCTGAATCCTCCATAATCATATCCATAAGTTCCGACTCTGCCACCTGCTTTGCACTTTCGGCATTGTTCTCTTCCATCTCTGCTCTCTTGCCTTCCCTGTAGGCATCTATGGTCTCATAATCTGTATTCGCTGCAATAAATTCATCTGTCAGTTCAGGCACCACAGGCTCTTTGATACTCTTTACCGTAACGGTATACATTGCATCAATCTCCGTGGTCTCATTTGTCTCGCTGTCTGTAGAGGATTCCTTGACAGTAAAAGTAATGGTGGCATTCGCTGCAAGCCCTAACATATTCTCATCAAATTCCTCTCCAAGACTTCCGTCACCTATCGTAATCTCATAATCTGTCTGATTAATATCCTCTTCTCCCTCTACACTTCTTGTGTAATCCATCGTAACCTTATCGCCTTCCATGACATTCCTATCTGTCACTTCCTCATAGGTAGTATTACTTGTGATCAGAGACTGAAGCGAATCCTCAAGGTCCTGTTCTGTGACGGCAGTAATCTTCTCCTCTACGTCAAGACCGGTATACTTTCCTAATGTGACGTAATCACCCACATTATACTCCACTACCTTTCTTGCCGATGCATTCTTTTCTTTATCTTTTCCACAGCCGGTAAACATCGTTGCCGCCATCACACCTGCAACAGACAACACAACTGCTTTCTTCACTATATGCTTCTTCATTTCTGTAATTCCTTTCAAAATACTTTATTTCTATAATTAGTAAAAACACTACCTTTTACTATATCACAGAATGGAATTACTGTCAAAGAATAATTTAAGGTTCCTCTGCTATCAGAGGAACCTGGTTTCTCTAATAGCACTTTACGATTTCTTTTTTGAGTCTTCCGATAATTTTTTTCTCCAGTCTAGATATATATGACTGGGAAATCCCCAGCATGTCTGCAACTTCTTTTTGTGTCAGCTCTTCGCCATTTTCGCTGTTTAAGCCGAACCTGAGCTCCACAATCGTCCTTTCCCTCTTATTCAGTTTTGATACAGCTTTGATAAGGATTTTTTTTTCAACCTCATCTTCAATATCCTTTGAGATAACATCCTCCTCTGTTCCGAGCACATCTGATAACAGCAGTTCATTTCCATCCCAGTCTACATTCAGAGGTTCATCAATGGACACCTCCATCTTCATTTTACTGGTTCTTCTAAGATACATCAATATCTCATTTTCTATACATCTCGAGGCATAGGTTGCCAGCTTGATATTTTTCTCGGGATCAAATGTATTGATGGATTTGATGAGACCGATAGTACCGATGGAAATCAAATCCTCCACCCCTACTCCTGTATTATCAAATTTCTTGGCAATATATACAACCAGTCTCAAATTACGTTCTATCAGAATTTTTTTTGCCCTCATGTCCTCATTTGTATTCAACCTGCATAACATATCCTGTTCTTCTACTGCATCTAACGGGGGCGGCAATATGTCCGCCCCGCCTATGTAATGAATTTCCCCTTTTTTCCGAAATACAAAATTTCTAATACCCGGCAGCACCTTGAACTGCAAACGGTTAGGAATCGAAATCTTTATCAACATATTAATACCTCCCAGTATTCCTTCTATGACAATGCCGTATCCATTGTGTCCTTATTGAGTATCATCGAATATTTTCCGTTTTTCGATAACTCTCCATAATATATGGCAATAATCGGAGAATATATAAATTTGGGTTCTCCCTCAACCAGCACCACCATCTCATCTATTCTGATTCCATATAGTAAACCATTTTCCTCCCCTACTGATTTAAATGGTATAACGCTGATTTTATCACTAATAGCCTCATCTCCTTTAAACATCGGTCTTAATATCCTGTGCTCTGCGATGTGCACCATTTTTCCACTGACCGGTTCTGTAAGACTGTTGCCCGTGTCAAACAGTGCCGTGGTTACAACTGATTTCCCTTTATAGCTTAATTTGACATCATAGATAAGTTTAACATCCTTTTTATGATTTCTAACAAATCTTACCGCAAACACCATAATGATATATGCCATAAGCGTGGCGAGCACAAATTTCCTTGCATTCATCCCTTTATTTGAACTTCCGTGAAGAATCTCATTAACAATTGCTCCTGCTCTTGTCATATAATACAGATAATTCATCACACCGCCAAACAAAAAGGAGGTCAGCACCAGAAAAATAACATTTTTCAGATAATAAGTAATATTTTTAAAGCCAAATGCCATATAAATCATGGCAAATGCGACGATTACACTTGAAAAAGTAATGTAAGACGAGTGGTTCATCAGTGGCTTTAAGATTATTACACTATAAAGTGCACCAAATGCAGCCGCCACACCTATTCTTAATCTGTTATGATTATTTTTCATAACCAGTGATGTCAGTCTTATCACAATATAATCCATCACAAAATTAATCATGAAAAAAACATCAATATAAACTACATATTGCTCACCCTTCATTTGTCTCTCCTCACTCTGGCAATAGGTAGTATACAACAAAACTGTTGCAAAATTTGTCAATTGGTGGAATGAAAAACCGAAAATTTTTCGACAACCACAAAAGCCACAGCAATGTAATATCGCTGTGGCTTCGCAGAAGACTATGTATTCTATAGGTCAGACATGCTGTTTATTGCTATGCCTGTCAATGTTAATCTCTGTTTTTCTTTAAAAATTCCGGTATATTGATTCCCTTATCATCATTTCTTGAAGAAATCGGTCTCTGTGACACTGTTCTGGAAGGCTGTGCTGCTCTGGCAGTGGTCTGGGAGGTAGCGGTTCTTGCTCCCACCGTCGTTCTTGGTGCTGCAGAATTTAATCTGAAATCTGACTTTGGTGCACCACCGATAGGCTTCACTGAACTTTTCTTATAGTCAAAGGACGGCTTGGCTGCCTGCGCAAATCCTGCATTACCTGCCGGTGCCTCCTCTAATCCGGTAGCAATAATGGTAATCGCACACTCATCCGGATACGAATCATCATACCGTGTACCAAAGATAATATTGGCGTCTTCGCCGGTCAGCTCCTGCACATAGCTTGCGGCCTCACTTGCCTCTGTAAGACTGATATCTCCCGTGATGTTAATGATAACATCGGTAGCGCCCTCTATTGTCGTCTCTAACAATGGCGATGTAACAGCTATCTGAACCGCCTCATGTGCCTTATCTTCGCCCTTCGCAACACCTATTCCGATATGTGCAATACCCTTGTCCTTCATGACAGTCTGCACATCTGCGAAGTCAAGATTAATCAATGCTTCTACATTAATCAGGTCTGTAATACCCTGCACTGCCTGCTGTAATACTTCATCTGCCTTCTTCAATGCCTCCGGCATTGTGGTTCTTCTGTCCACTATCTCTAACAGCTTGTCATTAGGAATGACAATCAGAGTATCTACGCTCTCCTTAAGCTTCTCTATTCCCATAATGGCATTATTCATTCTTGTCTTTGCCTCAAACTTAAACGGCTTTGTAACAACACCTACGGTAAGTATGCCCTGCTCTTTGGCAACTCTCGCAACCACCGGTGCGGCACCTGTTCCGGTTCCACCACCCATACCGCATGTGACAAATATCATATCAGCGCCTCTGATAGCATCCGCAATGTCATCAATATTCTCTTCCGCTGCTTTCTCTCCTACCTCAGGAACTGCTCCACATCCCAGTCCTTTCGTAAGCTTCTCGCCCACCTGAAGTACTGTCGGCGCCTTGCACAGTGCAAGTGCCTGCTTGTCTGTATTAATTCCTATAAACTCTACGCCACCTATATTCTCGTCTATCATTCTGTTAACGGCATTATTACCGGCACCACCTACACCTACTACTATAATCTTAGCTACTGCCTCTGCCTCATTTGTCGTAATCTCTAACAAGGGTTTGTCCTCCTTCAATTTACTATTATTATACTTTACTATGTTACTTTTAGCTACGTAAAAGTAACACACCTTATTCTATAATATATTCATTTACAAAAATAATCAATAAGAATTTAAAATTTTTTTATAAACAGCGTTACCATTCACGGATCAGTTGCATTCATAATCTGATTCGTCGCACCTGCACGTAAGAAGCAATTTATGGATTTAACTGATTTCTGTGAATACCCCATCGTAACAACTATTCTTTTTTAAATGTATACCCCTTACTGTTCTCATCATATTCTCTGATATCAAGTGTTCCCTTCAGTCCTGACAGATTCGGTGACATATCCCGCAGCGTTCTTACCTTGTCATCAATATCATTATCCCCTCCCAAAAGTACCTGGATATCTCCCATATACAGAGTAATCTGTTTTTCCTGTGACACATATATTTTATCAACAATAATAGCATATTTTTGCAGTGCCTGTGTTGTATCCAGTATCAGTGAGAATACTTCTTCCTCTTTTACAGGAAGCTTTTCATACAAAATAATATTCTCAAATTCAAGTCCTGTGACAGGCGGAACATCAGAAAATGTATCCAGTGAGCTTTCAACAACAGTGCCATCCTTGTCAAAATACATATTCGTTCCCATATATTTCACATACCCGATTACCTTTTTCTCATAGACATCAATCTTTACATGATTAAAGCCGGTAATTTTTACCTGATACGCATCGACAAAAGGAATTTTCTGAACCTTGCCATACTTATTCTTAAAATACAGCACATAGGGATTTCTATCCCACTTGGAAACAAATATATAATTCAGCATTTCTTCTTTTGTGTACTTATTATTACCCTCAATCTGTATATTCTTATCATCAATCCTCTGCATCGCAAGAACGATTGTCAGAATCACCAGAATTGCCAATAACAATAATACTATTTTTAATTTCGTTTTTCCTGTATTCATGCAAGCCTCATCTCTGTTTTATTCATACCTGATTCGTCTGGATACTGCCAATACCATACCTATCTCAAATAGCAGGCATATGATTGACGAGCCTCCGTAACTCATAAAGGGAAGTGTTACACCGGTATTCGGCATCGAATTGGTAACGACTGCAATATTAATCACTGTCTGTACGGAAATATGTGCCAATACTCCCACTACTAACATGGAACCGAACAAGTCCGGTGCATTGTTGGCCACCACCATAAATCTCCATATCATATAGATAAACATGCAGATAACCGCAATTCCTCCAATGACACCAAGTTCCTCACAGATAACGGTAAAAATCATATCATTCTGTGCCTCTGGCACATAGCCTAACTTCTGTATTCCTTTTCCGAGTCCTTTTCCGAAAAGTCCACCCGACCCCAGGGAATACAAACCCTGCAAAATTTGAAATCCTTTTTCATACTTTTCAGGATGAAGCCATATCTTTACTCTTTCGATTCTGTATGGTGCCACAATAATAGCGCCGCCAATGACAGCAATACCCAATGCTGCCATCACAAAGAAATACGAAAGTCTCGGGCATGCTATAAAAAGCATAATAACTCCGATACCACCGATGACAATGGCCGAACTCAAGTCCGAGGTGACGAAGGCAATGATAGCTGCCGGCATCACCACAAAAAACAGACTGATGAAAAATACTTTCGGCTTTTTTAACTGCCTTGCATGCTTCTCAATAAAATATGCCATAAAAATAATCAGTCCTATTTTTACAACCTCGCATACCTGAACCGACATTCCCACGTTAATCCATCTCTTCGCACCATTGGCGTTGATGCCTAACGGGGTAATAACAAGCATTGCCACCATAAGTGAGCCAAAATACGCGGTCAGTGCGATAAGAGGCCGTTTAAAATTGTGATAGTCAGTAAAAAGTACCATCACTGCCATAATAAAAAATCCACATGCCACTGCAAATATCTGTCCGTTTAAATAATGCCTGGCATCTCCGAATTCCATCGCCGACTCATAAGAGCTGGCACTATAAAGTATCACAAGTCCGAAACACGCCATAAAAATAGTGATAAATAAAAGACTATAATCAAAATACGTCACCTTTGACTTGTTGTTTGTATTCCGGCCTTTATAGCTGCTAATCGTTCTGCCGCTTCTTCTAACACCTTCACTGCTTCTGCCCACATTTTCCCTGAATCTGTCTCCCTGTGATGCCATTTCATGCCTTCTGCCCATCTGTATGCTATCTCTTTCCATACCAATCCTCACTCACTTATATGAATTTCATTATGATAAATTGTTAACATATTCCTTAAAGAGTCTTCCCCGCTGTTCATAACTCTTAAACATATCCCAGCTTGCACAGGCAGGAGACAAAAGCACCACATCCCCCTCCGATGCCAGCTCTGCCGACAGGGAAACTGCCTGCTCCAAGGTATCCGCAAACACATAATCCTGATATCCGTGTGCATCGGCTGCCCTCGCAATTTTATCCTTTGTAGCGCCTAATAATACCAGTTTTTTAATTTTATCCCCAAAAGCGTCAAACCACTCATCATATTCTGAACCCTTGTCGTAACCTCCTGCAATCAGAATGGTAGGCTTTGTCATTGCCTCTATCGCCTTGATGGAGGCATCTGTATTGGTTCCCTTAGAATCATTATAATAAATGACACCTTTTTTTGTCGTCACATACTCAATCCGATGCTCTACCGCATTAAAGTTTTTGATTGTCTCTCTGATAATCTCCACCGGCACCTGCATCTGAATGGCAATTGCCGCTGCTGCCATGACATTCTCCACATTATGAATACCTACCAGCTTCATACCGTCAATTCTGCAGACAAATGTTTCTGTACCATTTTCCCTGTACACAATTTCCTCGCCTTTAATGCAGATGCCCTCCCTCAGGTCACTCTTACTGCTGAAAAATACAACCCTGTTATGAAGTTTTTCTGCCATTTCCCTTAAAATGGCATCCTCATAGTTGAGAACACATACCTCCGATGCCGTCTGATTTTTCGTGATACTCATCTTTACATTGGCGTAATTCTCCATGGTATAATGTCTGTTTAAATGATCCGGCGTAATGTTTAAGACTGCTGACACGACCGGATGAAAGGTATCAATGGTCTCCAGCTGAAAACTGCTGATTTCTGCAACGGTAACCGTGTCCTCCCTTGTTTCAGGCGCGATATTGGTATATGGAATACCGATATTTCCCACTACATAGGTACTGTCAAAATAGTTCTTCATTATCTCACCGGTAAGAGCGGTAGTGGTTGTCTTACCGTTGGTTCCCGTTATCCCGATCAGTCGTCCTTTAGACGCACGAAAAGCAAGCTCTATCTCCCCCCAGATGGTAATTCCTTTTTCTCTCACCCTATTGACAAATGGTGCATCAATGGCTATTCCCGGACTCAAAATCATAATATCTGTTCTGTCCAGTATCTCATCATTTAATTCCCCAAAGACAGTCTCCACCCCTGCAAGCAGCTGTTCCTTATCCTTCCTCTCGCCAAGTGCCTCTGCGATTTTAAGGAGTACCTCTTCTTCTAAAAGCTTATCATTTCCGTCATACATCATCACACCCGCACCAAGCTTCAGCAATAATGCTGCTGCACCGATTCCGCTTATTCCTGTTCCGGCAACTAAATATCTTTTATCCTTCATTTCTACCTCCTGCCTGTTTCTGATTGTATACTGATTACTGTTATTTTTTATTTCAATTTTTCCTGCATATTGTTTCATTCTTATACCCCGTGCATATTGCAAGCTATGCTTGCAATACTGCCACCAATAAATAGTTTGAAAGTTTACTTTCAAACTTATACCCCTGCATAGTACTAGGGTAGTGTCAAGAACTACCCTGTATTTTTCACACTTTTACTTTGGATTTGCTCTTTCACTTCTCAAAGGGCAAGATATGCGACCATACACATAATCGCAGTGACAGCTGCAAATACCGTTACCACTCTTGTCTCTGACCAACCGCATAATTCAAAATGATGATGTATGGGTGCCATTTTAAATATCCTTTTTCCATTAGTTAACTTGTAATAAGCTACCTGAAGCATCACAGAGATGACCTCCACCATATAAATCAGGGCTATCATCATCAAAAACAATTCCAGCCGCAGCATATATGCCGTTGACACTACAAATCCTCCCAATGCCAACGAACCTGTATCTCCCATAAATACTCTGGCAGGATATACATTGAACAGCAAAAATCCTAACAGACTTCCTGCGACAGCACCCGATATAATCTCCACACCGCCTCCTGTCATATAGGAAACCACCGTATAAAATACGGCAATGATAATCGTTACACCCGTCACCAGTCCGTCAAGTCCGTCTGTGAAATTGGCACCATTCACAGTGCCAAGTACGGCAAAAAACATCATCGGAATAAAGTATACTCCAAGATTCAGATATTTTCCACCGGCAATTCCTCCCGTAAAGGGAATCAGCATATCACAGCCCGGCTCATCGCTATGCATTATATAATACACAAATATCGCCGTTACCACAAGCTGCAGTGCCATCTTCTGCCCAGGACTAAGCCCCATGGAGCGCTTCATGACAATCTTGATATAATCATCCAGAAAGCCAATCATCCCAAATCCCAGCGTAACAAAGAGAATGGGTATCATCCTCTTATCCGTATCCAGAAAAAACATAGATGTGATTACCAGTGAAAAAATAATGACAAGTCCTCCCATAGTAGGGGTTCCCATCTTCTTTAAGTGTCCTTTCGGTCCTTCTTCCCTTATATTCTGACCAAATTTTAATCTCTTCAAAAACGGAATAATCACCGGACACAGAATTACGCTTATCCCAAAAGAGACTAAAACAGATAAAATCATTTTCGTCTGCATTTACTTATACCCCTAATCTAACATAATGTATTGTATTACTCTGCTTTTTCAATATTTAAGTATGGCAGAATATTTTCATATAAATTGCTAATCACCGGTGCGGCAATCGTTCCGCCATAGTATACTCCCGTCGGCTCATCAATGATGCACATGGCAATTACCTGCGGCGAATCGGCAGGTGCAAAACCAATAAAAGAACCGATATACCTTCCCGAATTTCTGGGAAGCTTCTGTGATGTGGCAGTCTTACCGCCTACTCTGTATCCCTCCACCTGACCGTATTTTCCGCCTCCTTCTGCAACGACACTCTCTAAAACCATCTTCATTGTCTCACTCGTCTCTTTCGACAATGCTCCGCCTGACGCAGCATATTCAAACCGCTTTGTCACTTCTCCGTTTTCATCCGTGGCATAGACACCAAAGTGGGGAGTGATTAATGTTCCTCCGTTGATAATTGCCGAAGCAGCCCGCAACAGTTGAAGCGGTGTAATCTGAAATGACTGTCCGAAGGACATTGTTGCCAGTTCAACCTGACCTACATTTTCGAGCTTGTGTATTATTGTTCCTGCCTCACCAGGCAAGTCTACTCCCGATTTACTCATTAGTCCAAGCTGATTCATATGGAGATAAAACTTTTCCGCTCCTACTCTCATCCCTATCTCTATAAAAGCAGGATTGCAGGAATTTTGTGTCGCCGTGACAAAGGTTTCCGCTCCATGTCCTGTGGTTTTGTGACATCTGATTCGTCTGTCCTCCACAATCTTATAACCAGGACAGCTAAAGGTGCTGTTAACATTGACAACATTTTCCTCCAGCGCTGCTGTCGCCGTAACCATTTTAAATGTGGAGCCCGGCTCATAGGTGTCATTGATACACTGGTTTCTCCACATTTTATTCAATAATTCCTGATACTCTTTTGTCCCTTGTTTTACCTCTGTATCATAATTCAGCACAAACGGTTCATTAAGATTATATTCCGGCTCATTCACCATCGCATAAATTTCACCGTTATTTGGATTCATGACGATGATGGAAACATAATTTGCCTCTTTTTCTTTTAATGCCTTCAACGCCGCCTGCTCGGCATATTTTTGTATATTTACGTCAAGACTCGTGTGAAGCGTATTACCCGGTATCCCCTCCTCGCGAAGCTCTGCCATTCCATCCAGTTCAATCCCCTTGGCATCTGTCTTAGTAAGTATCTTACCCGTAGTACCATTTAAGTATTCCTCATATTGTACCTCCAGACCGACAATTCCCTGATTATCTGCTCCTGTAAACCCCAATACTTTAGAGGCAAGACTGTCATACGGATAATATCTTCTGTAGTCTTCATCCACCTTCACTCCTGCCATATGATAGTCTCTGATGGCATCTCCCGTCTGCTTCTCCACATTTGACTTAATTTTTTCTCTTACGCTGACTTTTTCTACCTTTTTTCTCACTGCCTCCTCGTCCATATCCAATTCCTTTGCAAGCATGGCCGTAACGGCATCTGCATCCTCTATCTGACTGTGAATGACAGAGATAGTACACACCGTCTTGTTTGTGGCGATTACCTCACCATTTCTGTCTACGATTTCACCTCTCGGTGCCTTTATCTCCCTTTCTCTTTCATGGAGATCTTTAATTACCTCTGCATATCTGTCTGAATCAATTACCATGATGTATACCAGTCTTATTGATACATATATCATCATGAACAGGCACAATACAATATACAACATCAGATGCTTTTTCTGTATCGAATTAATCGTATCCATTCCTGATATAATGTCCTTTTAATTCTTTTATACATATTGTATTTATCAGATAAACAAGTTATTCCAATTTTATGTTTTCTTTAGGACTTATTCCTCCGCCTCTTCAGACGGATTACCGTTTGCCGGTTCGTTATCACCAAACGGCGGCTCATCAGGCTGGTAATTCTCATCATCACTCGGATAATATCCCTGTGGATTAGCCTGCGCGTTATCTCCTGCGCCTCCATCTTGTGTGCCGGTGGCTGTATTCTGTGTTCCATCCTCAGGATTTGCTGACTCTCCATTTTGCTGACTGCTATCCTGTGAATTGTCTTCCCCCTGATTCGGTGAAGCCGCACCCTGCCCATCGGTATTCTGTGATGCTTCATTTTGCGTATCACTCCCCTGTGAGCCGGCATTTTGTGAGCTACTGTCACTTCCGCCTTCTGTATCTACGGATTCTGTCGGGAAAATATTCCAATATGGAAGTGCCTCTGTCATAACTGCACTAAATAATCTGCAGGCATAAGCACTGCTTCCCCTATCCGGCACATCCGGTGCATCCACTATGGCATAGCAGACAAGCTGAGGATTCTCATACGGTGCAAAGCCAAGGAAGGACAGCAGATAACTTTTATCACTCTTATCGTGATGCTGCGCTGTTCCCGTCTTACCTCCCACTGTATAACCGGCCACTGCAGCTGTTTTACCCGTTCCTCCTACAACTGTATTATACAATGCCTGTCTGAGAAAATCAGAGGTATCTTTAGTTACCGTCTGCTTGATTAACTGCTTATCATAGTTCTCTATGATACCGCCCTTTGCATTAAGCACCTGCCTGATGACATGTGGTTTATAATAATTCCCTCCATTAATCAGGGAAGAAAAACCCGCCACCATCTGTATGGCATTGACATTGAAATTCTGCCCGAAGGAATTAGTCGCCAAATCCTGAAGTGTCATGGCATCCGGTGAAAATAACAAGCCCTCACAGCTTGCCTCTCCCGGCAGGTCAATACCGCTTCTCATTCCAAATCCGAAAATTGACTGGTACTTGCAAAAGATGTCTACACCCTCTAATCTTGAAATCTGCATCAGACTATCATTGCAAGAATTCATAATGGCCTGTTCCACATTCAATGTGCCGTGACCGGATCTCTTGTGACAATGTATCGTCATATCATACACTTCAAAACCATCACATAAAAATGTCATGTTTTTCGTAATCTTTCCATCCTCTAACGCGCCTGCGATGGTAAACGGCTTAATAGTAGAGCCTGCTTCAAAACTGTCGCTGACACAGAAGCTTCTCCACATCTGGTCACAGGCATTTCTCCTCTCATCCGAAACGGTAATTCCCTTCACATTCGGATTTGCCTCTTTATTACTGATAATCGTATTCAACGCCTTTACATCATCCGAGGTAAGATGTATCAGTCTTTCATCCGTAACCTTTGTATTACTCGGATAATCTGTAAAAAGCTTCTCCACATCTTCTCTTGATACCTGTGTCAAAGAATTGGCAAGGGCATCTATGGTAGCATTTTTCGCCGTATCATCCTCGTCTTTATCGAATACCTTCGTATTAATCGTTACTTCAAATCCCATTTTATTCTGTTCTTCTTCTGAATAATAGGCAGAAATATCATTATAATTATTGAGGTCAAAAATGCTCTTGTCATCAGCCATGGCAAGTATCTCGCCGGTATTCGGATTCGCCAGTATGACCGCCACTCTCTGGGGATGATACTCCGTCACCCATTGTTGGATATATTTCTCACATATTCTCTGAAGTCCTATATCTATCGTTGACACAAGGTTATAACCATCTACTGCCTCCTTTACTACCTCCTCCATGGTATTATCAGCATTCACATAGCCGTATTTTCTACCATCTGTGCCATTTAGGTAATCATTATAATACTGTTCAATTCCAATGACACCCACATTTCCGGCAGCGGTAAATCCAATGGTGGCACTGGCCAGTGAACTGTAAGGATACATTCTTTTGTACTCCTCCTCAAACCATACACCTTTGACATTAGGATGATTTTTACTGTCATTGATAATTTTATCCATCTCGGCAATCTGCTCATAGGTCAGCTTTTTCAAACGGTCATCCACAATATATCTGCTGGTGGGTGCACTATTGATAATCGCTTTGATATCTTCTTTGTTCACCTGTTCAAAACACGCATCGAGGGCCTCGATAGTTGGTTCCAGATAGTCTTCCTTACTGTTAATGATAAAGGCATCTATGACAACATTGTATACTTTTACGCTGGTAGCCAGTACATTTCCATTTCGATCCGTAATCTCTCCCCTCTTGTAAGGCAATGTTCTGCTAGAATAGGTCTGCTGTGACATGACAATCTGCTCATACTCCTTGCCATGTGTCTTTTCTATACGAAACAAAACACCTCCTAAACCAACCAAAGCTGCCATGATTACAACTACTAACCATGCCAGCTTTCCTTTCATTTTTCTTGTAAATATCTTTGTTTTGGAACCTTTATCGTTACTCCGCTTTCTCCGTTCTCTGTTATGCATGCTATTATTACTCATTGCGTGCCTCCTCATGACTAATCCACCGGAATATCCTTATACTGCTTCATATATTCACTTTCCGAACTGGTATAAAATGATATCTGAGCTTGTCCTGCTCTTATCATGCCCAATTCCTCCGTCGCAATCTTTGCAATATAATCAAAGTCCTTATATCCGTTAATGGTATAATCCAGTGAATCATTCTGCGCTCTCAGGGAATCTGTCTTCATCTCCATCGCTGCTATCGCCTGAGACTTTCCCGCCACTTCATCTCTGAGTGATAAATATTTTGCACACACCAAAAGTATGGCAACACTGCAGACTGCCAATACAATCGCATATGATAAACTCATATGTAATGCTTTCTCCCTGTTTCTGTATGCTTGCTTTGATGTCCTTACTCTCTGATGATCCACATAGGTGCGTTCTGTACGCTGTGGAACTTCTACAATCTGCTCCTTCTTTACTGCATTTCCCTCAATATAATTATGATAGCCTACATAATCCTTGTCATAAGCTCTCTTATTGTATGATGTCCTGCCTGCCATTTTGTTTCTCCTTCAATCTTATTTTCCTGCTTTTTCAAACACACGCAGCTTTGCACTCTTTGCCCGTTTGTTTTCTTCTATCTCGTTCTCACAAGGAAGCGTTGGTTTTCTTGTAAGAACTCTGCCCTTTGACTTTTTTCCACATACACATACCGGAAACTCCGGCGGGCAGGTACATGGTGTCTCATTATTCTTAAATCTGTTCTTAACAATTCTGTCCTCTAAGGAATGAAAGGTAATAATGCTTAACCTTCCGCCCTCTGCCAGCAAATCAATCATTGTGTCAATCGACTCATCAAGAACTTCCAGTTCTCTGTTCAGCTCAATTCTGATTGCCTGAAAAGTTCTCTTCGCAGGATTACCGCCTGTCATTCTTACCTTTGCCGGAATCGCTGCCTTAACTATCTCCGAAAGTTCAAGGGTGGTCTCTATCTGCTTGTCCGCTCTCGCTTGGACGATATGCTTCGCAATATTCTTCGCAAACCTGTCCTCGCCATAGTCTCTTATGATTCGATAAAGCTCCGATTCATCATAAGTATTGACAATATCCTTCGCGGTCAGTTCATTTCTCACATCCATACGCATATCAAGAGGTGCATCCGCACGATAGCTGAAGCCTCTAAGTGCCGTGTCGAGCTGATGTGAAGATACACCCAGATCAAGCATTATTCCATTCACTTCATGAATATCTAAAGACTTTAGTATCTCTTCAATCAATACATAATTGCTTCTCACGATAGTAACCATGTCGCCAAACTCAGCTAATCTCTCTGTAGCAGCATTAATTGCTTCCTCATCCTGGTCTATTCCGATGAATCGTCCCTTACCGGCGAGTCTTCTGCACACTTCATAGGCATGCCCGCCTCCGCCAAGAGTGCCGTCAACATAAATGCCGCCCGGTCTTACATTCAGACTGTCTACCGTTTCCTCAAGTAAAACGGACTTGTGTACAAACTCCAACTCTGCCTCCATTCTGTGCCTTTAAAAAATGTCATCCTAACTTCATCAGAAATCGATTCCCAAATCTGACATTCTCTCTGCCACGTCGTCCATATCCTCATAGCTAAATGTAGCAGTTTCTTCCCACTTCTCTTTACTCCAGATTTCAATCTTTTTGCCCACTCCGGCTAGAATGACATCCTTTTCTAAAGCTGCGTACTCTCTGTGCTTCGGTGGAATGAGTATTCTTCCCTGTTTATCTACTTCTGTCTCCGCTGCCGATGATAAGAAAAAACGCACCAGTTTTCTGATATCTGCCTTTCCGGTAGGGAGGCTGCCGAGCTTATTCTCGAACGCTTCCCATTCCTTCATGGTATAAATATAGAGACAACCATCAAGACCTTTGGTCACGATAAACTTTTCTCCCAGCTCATCTCTGAACTTCACCGGTACAATAATTCGTCCCTTTGCATCGATTGAATGATAATATTCACCAAGAAACAATTATTGCACCTCCACTTCGTACCACCTTTTGTTCTCTTAAAACCACTTTCTACCACTTGTAGAATGATTTTAACTCAAGTCATGGTAATTGGCAAGCATTTTTTTTATGAAAATTGCACAAAAAAAGCCCGAAAAAACTGACACTCTGTATATTTTGTGGATAAAAAAAATCGACCACAAGATATTGTGGTCGGATTTTCATGTCAAATTTTTACGTCAAATTTTATGTCCGTTTTTTTGTTGAATCTGTCTGTCAGATATTTTTTTATTACTTTTTTGATTATTTCATCGTCTTTTTCTCACTGTGTCCTGATTACAGTTGTCTCAACAGCTCGTGGATTTTTTCCCTAACCGCAAGACCGTCTGAAAATGCTGTTGCACCTCCTGCAGCAGTGCCCAGTTTTAAGGCATAATCATAATCTCCCTCTATCAAACCTGCCACAAATCCTGCTACCAGGGAATCTCCTGCCCCAACAGAATTTTTCACGGTTCCCTTACATGCCCCGCAGATATGAATCTTGCCATTCTCATCCAACAGTAATGCACCATCCCCCGCCATGGAAACCAGCACATTTCCGGCACCCAATTTCTGAAGTTTTCCGGCATACTGTTTTATCTCCTCATGACTGGTGATAGTTACACCAAACATTTCTCCCAGCTCATGATGATTTGGTTTAATCAGAAACGGTTTATATTCCAATACATTTCTCAAAAGATCCTTTGTGGCATCTACCACTATCCTGATTTTTTTACCTGATAACCTCTGTAGTATCCTCCCATAGATATCCGACGGAAGACTCCCCGGTATGCTTCCGGCCAGGATAAGGATATCACCGTCGGTGAGATGAGCCAGTTTTGCAAACAAAGCATCCAGTTCACATTCATCAATCTCCGGTCCCAGACCGTTGAGTTCGGTCTCCTCCCTTGCATTGATCTTGACATTAATTCGTGAATTTCCACTTTTCAGTCTCACAAAATCTGTCTCAATCCCCATGGCTTCCATCCCCTTTTCAATCGCATCGCCAATAAATCCTGCGACAAACCCTAATGCCTTTGACTTAATTCCCAACTCCTTCAGCACAATTGATACGTTGATGCCTTTTCCGCCGAAATACATCGTCTCTTTTGTAGAACGATTTACTTCGCCAAGCTTCATTTCGTCAGTATGTACAACGTAATCTATTGCCGGGTTCAATGTTACTGTATAGACCACTCGCTCGCCTCCATCATAAACCTCTGTATTTTACCCTTTTTCTATCTAATCCTCTCCCACAAGATGCACGACCTGATAATCATGACCTGTGGCTACCAGAAACTTCTCTATCACATCAGCCGTCCTGAGTTTTAAGCTGGATGTACATACACAAGGATGACAGCCAAGTTCTTCTCCTTTAAGGACATCTTCATCTATGAGAAGTTTAACCGCATGTTCCTTATCATTCATCAACCCCATGATACTCACCGCTCCCGGTTCAATATCCAGATATTTCAACATATCTTCCGGTTCTGCAAATGACAATCTTGAAGAACCAATCTGTGCTGACAACTCCTTTGTTTTAAACTTTTTGTCACCAGGCATCATAAGAAGATAAAATAAAGTCTTCTGTCTGTTGCATAGAAAAAGATTTTTGCATATTAAGACCCCAATCACCGCATCTATCTCATTACATGCTTCCATATTATTGGCAGGTTCATGATCCGTCCGCTGATAAGGTATCCCAAGGCTGTCCAAATAATCATAAGTCCTTATCTCACGTGGCAACCTCCCGTCTACATTCTCCGGTCTTCCGTTATAAATCTCCATTGTATCTATCCTCTTTCTTTTTGCAAATCTCATCCATAATCATACCTGTTTAATCGTTATTCGTCAACTATTCTACACTTCTTTTAAACTCCGGCAAATCCGGTTTTACAAGTGTTCTTGTACCTGTGAAACATGTATCAAATCAAATCCATCTTTTTGATAAAGTTCTTGCAATGACGCTAATTCTCTTTCTCTTCCAATAAACATACCAAACACCACCTTTTATCCAAATTGATTTTATTAAAATCAATTTCAATAAAATCAATCTGAATTGTCAAGGTCAGACTTGCCTTGAAATATGTTTATTTATTTAAAATCTTATCTCAGATGCATTCTGAACCTATGTCAATACCATGAAACATCAATAATATCAAAAGCAGTTCAATCAAGATATACTTCTTCTCTCCGTACCGAAACTCATTGATGGCAAATTTCATAAAAGTCTCCTTTTTGTAAATATTCCTAATCGGATGCCTCCCACAGAGAGCAGTATCCTGAAAAATCTTCAAACATTCTTTCCTCCTTCTTCAATGACATGATAATCCTCGCTGGAAGCATCTTATCATTTGCGCACCATATAGGTAAAGAGCCTGCCCGCTGAAATTCCCCTTCATCGGACAGGCTCTACTTTACAATTCAGATGATTTATCAATCAAATTTTCCAAACATGCCACCGCAGTCGGCACAAACAATAAATGTGAAAACCTAATATTTCTTAAGTAACGTCTTTTGACGCCTTAGCAGTATTCTTGACACTTATCACTCGAACCGCTTTCCGGCTTTCCATGCGCCACCAACATTGGCACCAATCTCTCTGTAACAAAGTGCCACAGTATCAAACATAATCGGATGGAGCTTCTCTAAATCTACCTTTCCGTCCGTCAATACACTCTCGTCTGCCTTCATACCCACGATTTCAGCAACAACCCTTGTCTCATTAAACTCTTCCTGCAGCTCAATCACCTTACACTCAATCGCTACCGGAAGCTGATCGATCACAGGGGCGTTTATCTTATCCGACTTTGTTACGGTGAAACCGCATCTCTCCATCTTATCCGGCACCTTATCCCCTGACACGATTCCCACATAATCACACGCCTCTACCTGTTCCTTTGTTGCAAAGCTGACCGTAAACTCCCCATTGGCCTTGATATTCTTAGTCGTTCTGTGTGGAGACAGACTCATGGAAATCTGATTTCCTCCGATCTGGCCTACCCATGCCGCATTCATGGCATCTGCCTTTCCGTTCTCATCGTATGTTGCGATGAGAAATACCGGGTGTGGTGTGATAAAACCCTTGTTAAAACTCTGCTTCATTGTATTACCTCCTTGAATTTGATATATATGTAGTTGTTTGCAAAACTCAAAAAAATGATTCATAAACCTCTCTATAACTTTAATAATTATATATAAATATTGTTTTTCATTGAGAAACCCAAAAAAGAATCCCTTCTATTTTTAGAAAGTGTCCTCTTAATAGTGCTTATCTTTCATTGCCTTTCTAAATCTGTTCCTTCAATACATTTTGATACCACTTCGGAACACTACTTGAAATTCTCATCCATTTTCCATTCATATAAATAGCAAATCTCCTAAATTCCTCGGTGTTATCATAAATTGCTGCTAAATCACATTGTGGCAATACGGACTTCTCTCCATTTTTAATATGACAATATTGTTCAGAAATCTGCTCTTTGCTATACTTCATTTCATAAATCAAGTAATGTCAATCTCTCGTTCCAATTCCACTATTTGGTTCAACAACTCATTTTGTTCCATAAGCAACATCTCCTACATTGAATTATACCCCTTTTTATTCATTTATCAAGGGTATAATGTGTATAATTTTTATTGTTTTAATTTTTACGATATACATCTGTATACTTTCTTTTTATACTCGGCAATATTAAAGCTCCTTCATCTAAAGAAAATAATTCCCAAGCTTCTCTTCATGATATCTGAGCACTATGCCAATACATGTTCTATGATCCGCTCTACTTCAAGCTGCTTCTCATAGAGCACACAGCCACCACTATGATCGTCCTTTAAGTAATCGCCCTCTCTCAGCATTTTGAATAATCGGGAACTCATTGCCTCACGCAAAGATGTGTCACGCACATTTACATCTGAGTAGGGAGAGAATGGACAGGGTTCCGCTCCACCATGGGAATTGATATGGAAGAATCCCCTTCCTGCCGCTATACACCCTCCGGAACTCTTTTCATCCCCCGGAAATGATACAAACACCATATCGCCATACGCCAAGCGGGCATAATCTATGTATTCTTTTAGTTGCTTCCGTTCATTATCTCCCGGAGCAAGCTCCCTGCTTTCACTTGTCACCGGTACAAATTCCACAAAAACTACCAGCTTACAACCTCTCTTCCTCAGAGCATCCATAAAACTCTCGGAGGTAACCTCTTTTATATTCTCCGTAGTGACAGTCACCGACACACCAAAGATCAGTTTCCTGTCATGCAGAGCATCCATAACTGAGAGCAGCTTGTCATATACACCTTCCCCGCGCCTGTGATCTGTTACATTTCTGTCTCCTTCAATGCTTAGCACCGGCACAAGGTTTCTTCTTTTGTCAAACAGATTCAGATATGACTCGCCAATAAATGTTCCATTGGTAAATACCGGAAACAGAATATTAGACTTCTTTCCGGCAGCCTCAATAACATCGCGCCGAAGCAGGGGTTCTCCTCCTGCAAGCAGGATAAAGCTCACACCTATCTGATCTGCCTCATCAAAGATTGCCTTCCACTCATCTCCTGTAAGCTGAGCTTCCGGTTGCGCGTCTGTCGTAGCATGATTGCACCGGGAATAGCATCCGGCGCAGTGCAGATTGCAGGAAGAGGTAATACTTGCAATCAAGAACGGTGGAATATGCTCGCCATTTTTATCCGCATTTGCTCTCTTTACAGAAGCTTTCCCGGAAGCCGCCGCAAATTTCAACATAAAGGCACTTTCCGCCGGATCAGACAGCGTTGCTTTCAGCGCATCCGCTACAATCCGCTCAACCCCGGCTGTCATATATTTTCCTATATCAAAACCGTTCTGCATTATCTTATCCTTCTTTCTTCTTGAATAAGGAACTGTTCATTAATAACTTAATCAATTTTTCTGCTGAAATACCATAAGCGCAAGCATTTCAGCAGAAAAATTGTAAAGTTTAATTATGAACAGTTCCTAACGGAATCAGGTTGGAAATGAGACCATAGGTCGATGTCAGAAAAGCGAAAAACCGACTCCTTCTCCCATAGTATCATCAACACAATTTGTCCTTTATTTTAATTTTTCACAATTTAATTTTATACAATCTATTATAGATTAAATTAATTGCCTTGTCAAGGGGCAACCAGAAATTTGTAAACCGTTCTGACATACAGCTATCATCATTTAAAATCTATAAAAATACTCTTTGCGAATTTCTGCTTCCATATTTATATTTCACGTTTTTTCTCTATCAGTTTTCCCTATCCATATAGTGAATCTCATCGCCAATACGATGAGATCCTCAAAACCATTATACCACAAAAAATGTCAAATTTTTGACTTGTAAAAATAACACTCCCAAATGTAAAAACAACCTATTAATTTTTTATACCCCAAAGATATTTTTCCTAATGATTTCGCCAGATTCATCCAAAATCGCAGTACATGGATTCCCTAGTGAACACAAAGCCCGTATCTCAGCAAATAAAATCTGCAGAAATACAGGCTTTACCTAACTTTTTTCAGATTAATTTCACCTTTAAGTCTAACGATTACCGGAAACTAATCATTATCCCCGCAGAGAAACTTATTATCCCTGTGAAGGCTTGATTTCTAGAGCTTTTAATGGCGATTATTCCGCCTCTTATCACAATTATTTTATGTTTTCAAAAATTTAGGTATCATATGGGTATCACACATTAAACCATTTTATCATAATAATAATTACGACCTTCTCTTTTTTCTATATTAATCAATTCCTTTTTCGCTAAAACTTTACTACACCAATTTGCAACCTTTTGATAGCTACATCCAACTGCATCACCAATTTCTGCAGCCGACATTGCCTCCTCTTTACTCAATGTTGCAATTATTCCTAAGATTTTCACCTCGACTTCTGTATAATTTCCATCTGAAATTGGTACATCTTTATGTATAATTTCTTCAAGTTTCTCGTCACACTCAAAACATCTTTTAACTTTTGCTTGAGCTACTTCCATTTCATCATATATCCTGTTACAAATTGGACATTTATAACTTTTTATCCTATCTTTTAAAAAATAACAATCATATGCCTGAAAAACAGAATCATATATAAACCTTATAGCAGTAAATTCATCTTTTTGATCAGCATATATTATACTATTGTCATTGCATATATCATAATCTATCGCATACAAGACATAGTTTCCACCATACTTCGATGCCCTACTATCCTCCAAACAATGTACCATAAAATTTTCACAAAATATGTTTAAATATTTTTTTCTAATTGGGTCTATCATAAAATGACTAGCTGGCCTATTTGAATTTTTTGCTTTCTCATCTAAAGCTCTTTTTAAAAGACTATTCCACATATCCATATAAAAACCTGGAATAACCTTTTTTTGAACCGCTCCCTGAAATTGCTTAAAATATATTTTTCGCGTTTCTCGTACCCCAACATTAATATCACTTATTTGAATAAATTTTTCGTTTCTGACTTCTGCCTGCGTTAATGCATTTTGTAAAATTAATCCGATAGTTCTAGGTACTCCCATTGCTTCTCTACTTATTCTAAGTAAAATTTCATTTTTATTACCTTTAAAAACGTCATTCATTTTTAGTCCATTTGCTAAACTATTTAAACGTTTTTGTATAAGTTCTTCTGTATATATTATTAATTCTTTACTCGCTGCTACAATGCCTCCATATCTTTCCACAAAATCACTCAAATCTAAGTATATTGGATATATATCTCTTCCTATAATTATATCCTTACCAAAGTAAAATCTATCTGTTATTGTTCCAACTTTAAAAAATACATTATTTTTTGAACCTAGTAACTTTTTAAGTAAAGTTGAAAATTTTTCTTGTTCATCATCTGTTAGATCAGAAAACTCATCTACAAATATGTATATAGCATCCAAACCACTTTTCTGTCTTATTCTACCTAAACACCCTAAAAACTGCTGTACATTATATCCTCTTATTTCATCCAATTCATAGCTTGAATTTTCTTCATCCACTGTACTTTCAGTACCTTTAACATTAACATCTTTTGTTGAAATTAATCCTTGCAGTTTTTCTGTTGTTGAGTTTTTATTTTCTTGTACTATATTTCTTTTCTCTACTTTAAGTAAAATTCCCTCTTTAATAGTCTCTGTAAAATCATCAAATTCTTCTAGTCTTGAAAAATCTTTTTTCCCTAATTTTAATCTTGTCTCATGAAAAATTGTTTCTAATTGATTTCTTATTTCCTCAACAATTTTTGAAATAAAGCTATGTTCTAAATTTTTATAATCCTGCGAGAACATTTCCTTACATTGGCTCAAGTCTATATATATAGGTAAAACTCTTTTATTTTGTAATAAGTAACTTTCCTCTTTAATGATTGGAGAAATTGTTTTCATACATTCATAATACGCTCTCATTAATAATGTTGTTTTACCTGTACCTCGTCTACCATTTATAAAGCTATCTTGATTTTGCAGTATTTTGGGCAGTAAATTAAAAAAATCTACATAATAATCATTTAAATTTTCTAATTGCTTAATATCAGATATTGAAATATAATCCGCACGTAATATTGATTGAAATGTATCCCTAACCGTTTGTATTTGATCTAATTGCATCTTTCATACTCCTTTTTTCGTTTCTGTATTTTTATATAACTATACACCCAATTTATCAAACAAAATTCTATTTCTTTTTTCTGCATCATTTAATATTTTATCAAATGACAGTATCTCTATATAAGAGTGGCTTTTTTCATGATACTTATATAATCCCATCTTATCTGGTGTTTCTTTAAAATCATTTCTAAACGCAACCTTTTTTAGAGAAGGAGTTATATCGCAAACTGCATACAAATAAAACTGCGTATTCTCACCTACCCTAATTATTCTCCCATTCTTATCTGAAACTTTATTTGAAGACAACTTTTCAACATACTCAAGCATTTGATCCACAGGATTCTCCGCATATGTATAATCATCTCTCATAGGTCTCTTTAACTCTAAAATAACAATTGTTTCATATTCTTTACCAGAATTATCTTCATCCGAAACCGCAACTGGACTATCAAGTATCATAACATCAGTTCTTTCTTCTTTAGGATTATTATCGAATGGTATATCTGAAGATATATACTCACTATACGAAAGTCTTTCGTCTATTAACCATAAATTATGTGAAGAATATTCTATTTCATCTGATGTTCTGCGCATTGGATATATAAGATTATGGATATATGCCTCTTTATTAAATTTTCCATCTTCTTTAATATTAATTCCTTTTTTCAGCAATTCTAATACAACTTTTCTATGTGCAACATATTCTGCTAATGCTGCCATATTAGCCTCACTTATTTTTTGAAATTGAGTTTCAAATTTATCTTTATACTCTGCTAAATTTTCAGTTCCAACATCTATTTTTTCTAAAATTTCTTTATTAGCTTTTTTTAGTTCAGTATCAAACTTCCTTTTTATCTTATATAATTCTTCATCTAACTTATTATCAGTTAAGCCCGGTTTTATTTTATTTATTGATTCCGGCATATATTTTAATAAATGTCTAAATTGCGGTGCATTATTATGTATATACTTTCTAATATGCTCATCTTTATTTTTATGGACCTCATCCAAATATTCAGACAAATATTTTTCCACTTCTGATTTGGCTGCAAGCACAATATCTTCCATTGAAACTTCTTCATCTTCCTTATTTTCTGAAATATCAAACGACGTTCTATTCATATCAACATTGTCATCCAAAAATTTTCCTGATAAAATACCAACATAATAATATCCCTTATCTTCAAATATATTTTTATCTAAATCTACAATTTCTTTATTTAAATCTATATCTTTTACCATTCTATCATTCGCAAATAAAAACAATTTGCTTCCACCAACTAATATATCATGTACCTGAGTATGTAATATTTCAAATTTTTCTCCATTTACATCAATATTAGCACTCTCACGTTCTCGATATATCTTCTTTTCAAACATACTATTGATACTGTATCGTTCCTCGTCTATTACACATATCTGAGGACATTTTGGAGACATTAAATAAATCATACAATGTTGCATTATCTTCATAGCTATTGTTTCTGCATTCTTATTCACATGTTTGCGATATGTTGGCAAATAATCAATAAGCGACACACAAGTTCTATTTTCAAATGCACCTTTTTCTTCAACAAGTCTATCATCAATATCTGATTTATCTAAAGAAAACTCAAATTCTCTTTTTACCCATACTCCATCATTTTCGTCCTTATATACGCTTTCAATATGCGTTTTTGAAAATGCTTTTAACCATGAAAATCTGCCTACGCCCTTACCACCTTTATCTGCTCGATATGTAGAATCAGATTGCAAAAAAGATTTCATATTATTATCGTCTAATCCAACGCCATTATCAATAATCCTAAAACCTGTTATTTCATTTATACTTTTATCAATTCCTTCTATTTCTGCTACTTGTTGAGGATCTCTAATTATTTCTACTTCAATTTTTCCATCAAATTCTTCTTTTTGCTGTCTCTCTTGTATAGCATATATAGAATTTACAATAGCTTCATATATTGGTATCAATGGCTGATTTTTGGGCAAATCAAAATTTCTTACTCTTCCTGCTAAATCAATTGTGAATCCTGCCATAATATTCCTTCTTTCCTTAAGACAAATTAATATAGCTTACATTAACTTCTCTTCAATCTTCTTTTCTGCAACTTTTTCCAAATAGTTCTTGCATCTTTACACAATGCTTCTTCAATTCCAATACTATTAATTAAGATTTCCTTATCGACAATATCCAATGCATTTTCTATCAGTTTATCCTCTCTTACAATCCGATCTACCTTTCTAAGAACCTGCCTTACAATTTCAATAGGTATATCATCTAGTATAGGCACTAATATATTTCCTACTTCTCCCGGAAGAATTTCTAGTACGCCTCCGCCATAACTTCTGCCACACAATTCCGTGAAAGCAAAAGATATACTATTATAATATGACAATAAAATTCTTTCTGGCTCAACACCATCATTAAATTTGATTCTATGCATTGTATCCGTTGATACAGCATTGCAACAATTCAACACAAACTTAGGATAAAGATTATTTCTTCTTAGAAAAAACGCATCTGGCACCCATACAGATGGAATTCTATACCACCTCTCTCTAATAGAACACTTATACCCTTCATTCTCTCCATTTACTTCTCCCAAATGAATGTATTCCTTGTGCTTATCTGGGTACCTCTCATACTCAATTTCTGGAAAATCAATCAAGTACGCAGCCTTACCAGCATCAACATTTTCTTTCCAATCTTCTTCATTAAAATAAACACTATGTGCATGTGCACTTCTACCTATTAATGGACGAACAACCTTCTCTAATTCATATTGTTTAACAGTTTTATCATTAATTGAAAAATACTTATTGTTTCCAGTTGTTATTCCGACATTTATCAATGCTGTATCTGATAACATCTGAAAACGATTATCTTTACGAATCTTTGATATCAATTCATTTTCTTTGTTATTTGTGAAATATTTTGTCCACTTCTCATGTACATGCTGTAGTTTCTGAAATCCATTTGTATCAATATCAAAATCATTCAGGTCATCTAAATTATTTAATTCTATAATTCTAATGCCTTTCTCTTCTGCCCCTTTTTCCCCAATAAAAACAACTATTTCTTGCTCTATATCTGGAAATACTAATTCTTCAAAAGTTATAAGCGTAATCTTCGATAAATGATTTGCCAAAAATAATCTTAAATCTTCAGCGTATGCAACCTGCAAAATTTCTGCCGGAATTACAAATGCTATTTTTCCATTATCTGAAAGAAGATTTACACAAGCCACCATAAATCCAACCCAAGTATTTACAAGCTTATTAGATTTCATCCCCTGCGATACCAAAATTTCTGACATAAGTATTCTTTGATTTTCTTCAAGATACTGATATCTTATATATGGCGGATTTCCTAGGATTAAATCAAATTTCTTTTCACATGTTTTTTCATAATAATCAAAGAAATCTCGATTAATTATCTTTATATTTTTAGCATTGGCAAATCTATGTTTTAACTTTTCTACCTCGTCTTGCTCAATCTCAATTGCTGTAGCATCATTAAGTTGATCCAGCATTTTCATATCGTCAAGAACATCTATAAACACACCATCTCCACAGCTAGGTTCTAAAACTGTTTTTATTGATTCATCACTTGAAAACAATTTCACCATCATCTCTGCAAGCGGTAATGGTGTATAATATGCTCCTCTTAATTTCTGAGCAGAACTATTTTCTTTTAGCTTCATCTAATCACCTTATATTTCCTGTCGATATACTTTGCCTATCAAGCCTTGTATCTCAACGATTATTCTGTTCTTTTCTTTTTCTAATACTTTAACAGATGCCTTATCAGGGCGTTTTATCATTTGCTCATTTAAAGCATATATTTTTCTTGTCTTAAGTACCACATCATCATATAGCTTTTTTTGTTTCGCATCTGAAAAATTTAATTTGATAAATGGTAACTTCTTAAGCAAAAATGTTCCTCGGGCGGTAAATCCATTTTCAAAATCGCTTCCTTGCATTTGAAAATATTTTTCTGTATATGGATGTGCTAACCATGCCTGGATGTACTCCAAATCATACTCTTTATCTTCAAGTTCGCTAATAGCACAATATCCTGCTGTTCCTCCAGATGCAATTAACATATTGTCTTTGTCATATGCATACATTGGTTCTTTACTTAATATTCTAACAATCAGTTTAGGTGTATTAATAAATGCTGTTAATGCCTGAGTTCTTCCATATTTGTACCATGTCTCTGTTGTTGCATCTGGAACATCTCTACCCACTCCATTATTCAAACATCTTGGGACTAGTCTGTCATAGCAATCCAGTAAATACTTCAATGCTCCTGGATACTTTTTCCTCATAGTGTCCATATCAATTAATTTTCCTTTTGCATCATATGGAAAAATAATTTTTTTATCAGTCGATAGTACAGAATAAGTATTCATTCCCTTTTCACTTGCTTTTGTCGGCTTAAAATAAGGCTTCAAGATATCCTTTTCAATACTGTAATGTTCTCCGAATCTTTCAATATTAATACATTTTTCATCTTCCGATTCTATGCAAGAATAATCGAACCAGTATACTTCCTTTTTATCCGAGAACTTTTCAGGTCTTTCTGCACTTGTCTGAATACCATTAAATATATTAACTACCTTAGAAAGAGGCACCGCCTTGTCACGAATATCACTTATAAGCTGCATAAAGTTCGTATCAGTCGTAAGACTCCATGGATTTTTCGTCAAATCCGTATTTTTGACTTCTACACTTTTTACATTATATCCAGTCCACAAATCTGTTACAGATTTAACATATGAGTACTTTACATTTGAATTAGTTGTTTTTACAACAGTAACAATTGCACTATAAATTGTCTTATCTGGAAATAGCTGTGTATCTCCAAAATCTACAATTTCAGATATGTTTCCACAAATAAGATTTCTTAGTTCTTGTCCCGATGCAATTTTATAAAACTTATTTGGGATTATGTAGCACAATACCCCCGAATCTTTCAGCAGTTCAAATGCTTGCTCTACGAACAAATAATACTTATCAAATTGTTTATATGCTGTTTTGTATTTATTCTTATATATTGAAAATTCAGCTTCCCCTGACAACACATTCATATCTTCTGTCTTTACATAAGGCGGATTTCCAAGAATCGCATCAAATTTTCCACCATTATTAATACTGTTCCAATCAAATGGCGACATCTTTACCAATTCATCAACTGATAATTCAATATTTTCAACATCTTTATCAGATATAAGAGAATTCCCTGATAAAATATTTTCGTCAAGATTTGGCAAAATAGGTTCTACCTCTTTAACCGATGGCTCTGTCTCATTCTCCAATAACTTAAGCATCAAAGAAAATTTGCTAACTTCTACTGCATGGATATCAATATCAAGACCATAAATACACTTCTTTAAAATCTCGCGCTTATCAACAATTGGCAGTTTTTTCTTACCATTTTCCATTTCAAGAAGATAATCAGGATTATTTTCCAAATACCACTTTTCACAGTAATCAATAATAAACTGGTATGCCTCTTCTAAAAAGACACCTGAACCACACGCAATATCTGCTATTCTTAGATCAACAATATCTTTTGGACTCTTTCCTTTACATATTGGATCTAAGGTATTTTTTACCATATATTTAACAATTTCAACTGGAGTACTGACAACAGATCTATTTTTATATTCATTTTTCTTAGCTAATAAAATCTCTCCGCCAGATATTGTTAAACTTTCAGCCAAAAATGATTCATATATTTTTCCTAAAACACTTGGTTCTATTATGTTAAATAAGTATGGTGTCTTAGGATAATATAACATTTCAATCATATCAAATATAACATCTGCGCTTAGGTCGAATATAGGATTTTCTCCCTTAAAAAGGCCTGAATTATACTTTTTATCAGCTTCCCTGAATGTTTCTGTTAATATCCTCTGTAGTTCTGTTTTATCGCTTGTCATTTCATATAATTTCTTGTACAGCGGGAGTTTTCTATCTTCACATATACGTAAAAAAATAATCTGATTGATAAATTCCTGAACCACATCATTTAATACACGTTCATCATGATACCTAACATTATTGGAATACAAATACCTTCCTATCTCTAGCCGCCACGAATTAATCTGCTCTAAAAAAATGTTATCAATCTTTGTATGATATTTTTCACTTTCTTGAAAATTCTCAGCTACAAAATTATCATATGCTCCACTATAGACACTTTCTTTAGAAACGAGTGCATTAATCTCATCAAATTTTTTAGCATATTCTTCAAAATAATATTTTCGATACAAAGCTGTTCTTGCATCATCCCCAGGTGCTGGTTTTATTGTTGTATCATATATCAGCATATCTTCGAAATTTGTCAGTATCACCATAGCATGATTTGCATTCCAACCATATTTTCTTGCCTGAATAGCAGGTTCTGTTTCCACAACTATATCCACACTCGGTTTTTTGGCTTCTACAAATAATTTAGATACTCCATTCAATGTTAATGTATAATCTGGTCTTTCAGAACAATTAGAAAATCTTTCCACAACTACCTCTTTGTACTGAGGTAACTTTCCTTGTACATTTTGTACATCCCACCCAAAGCACTCCAACAATGGATTTATATATTCATCTCTACATTCGGTTTCATTATAGGCATTTTTCGTATCGTGATAATATTTCATATTTTCACGATATTTCTTTAACAAATCCTTCAATCTATCTAAATCCATATTGTCCTCCTGTTTTTACTAACTCGTCAATCAGATAATTTTTCTATGGTTTTTATTATACTCTCCGCGGTGTCCGTTAAAACGTACTTGCCCCGTGTTTTTTGTTCGACAAAACCTTCTTTTTGAAGCACACCAAACATGCTATTAACTTTCATCTTACTATAATTTAATGTCGCTGCTATCTGTTGCTGTGTCAAAGGTATCACCTTTTCATCTAATATAATAGCTTCATTATCATGCATTAATTTAAGCAAATCATAATAATCATTCAATAATAATTTAATACCCATTTAACTGGTCTCCTGTACTTTCAAACTCTAAGTAATGCATTAATTATATCACACATATTTAGATTTTAAAATATTATTTTTTTGTTATCTGTTTCACTTATTTTTATTCTTACTAATCACCTTCCCAGTGCTCTCCAGAAACCTCTCCAGTAGATTAACCCCATCAATTACAAACTGCTTCATAAACTCATACGCCTTTTCCAGCAGTTCCTTTAATGTCGTATTTTCCTCTCTAAGCTTCTGGTTCTCATACATTACATCAATAAGCTTCTCCCTGACATCATCAGTTCCACCCTGACGAAACATATCATATACACTCTCCGCAATCTTTGTCCTCTCAATCAGTTCACTTTCCTTAGAAGAAAGAAGTTCCAGATTATTCTTTTTATCCGTAATCATATCCGCATATTTTGCATATTCCGTTTCTGCTGCATTAATATTGCTTCTGACAGTCTCCAGTCTATCCTCATCGGCAGCTATAACATCCAGATTTCTGCTATGGCATTGTTCCTGTGTAGCAATCTGATATGATATGATTGCGTTATTGCTTCTCAGTTTAGTATTTTTCTTCTGCTCTTCATTGTTCTGCTGTTTTATATCAGCAAGCTTCCTACTCTCCTGTGCTACCTTATATTCTGTCACAGACAAGTCATGGTTACGACCCTTTTTCTTCTCTGCCAGCTGTTCCTTGAAATAACATTCAAAACCATAGCTTGCCTCTTCACGCAATTTATCCTGAAGAATCACTGATAATGTTTGTGGTGTAAACACATTTCTTTTTGATACTTTCTTGGATAAGCCACGCTTTGCTCCTTCCCATACCGGAACGCCTACTACATGCATATGCGGACTGGCTTCATCAAAGTGTATGACTGCATTTGCAATCTTGAACTCCGGCAGTAGCTTTTGCAGGCAGTCAAGAATATAATCAAATACCTCAGACATATAATCTTTATTTTTCCAATGTTCTTCCCAGTATTTCTTGTTCCCGCATTGAAAGATAATCTCAACTGCCATATCCTGATTAAGACCTGCAACATGTTCAAAGTAATCCTTTATCTTTCTGTCTTCTCTTTTCTGTCTGCTGTTATATTCCTTTACCGCATCATCAAATTCTCTGTGATATACCTGCTTAACATCCTGAAACAAATCTGTTGTTCCATATATCAGCCTGATGTTATCTGAGCTGTAATCTGCCGATTTATATTTACGCAGGTTATGCTTTGCGACTCCTGCAAGTGCTTTTTTACTTGTTATCGCACTCTTGCCATTGCTTATATGAGCAGAGTATGATACATTTCCCATAGGCATTTGTCCTTTCTTATTCGTATTTTTCTGTCGGAGCAGTGCGGTTATCATCTTGGCTCTGCCATAGATGATAACCCCCTAGCAGTTTCGTCATGCTGACAAAACTGCGGGGGCTCTCCGAGGGTTTTTGCATCAGCCTTTTAAACCTCATCTGCACTTAAACACAATCTCATTTATCACAATTTCTTCTGCCATCGCTCTTGCCTGATTCCGCAAATACAGCTGCTCCATAAATGTTTTCTTTTTACCCGTCATATGCTTTTTCAACCATGCTGCTTCAATATTGTCCAATCGCTCATATGCTTCTTCATTTACTGCTTCTGCCTGCTTTCTAAGCTGTCCCATTCGTGCCATATGACGATACTCAGAAGGTTTATTTTCTTTCATATACCTAAGCCACATCCGACCATATTTCCCTATATCCGTAAGATTGTATTCTGCTTCATCTACAGATAAAAGAGGATATAAAATCCCATCCACTTCTTTATATTCAACATCTAATTCTTCAAATAATGTCATCGTAATTGTCCTTTCTATTCAAGACCGCAACATCGCAAGGTCTATATATTTTGCAACCTTGCAAGCTTCAAGATTGCAAAACCTGACACTTTGCAATGTTGCGATGTTGATTTTTATGCTCTCAAATTCCAGTACCAGTTATTATTGCAACGCTCAGCCTTTATCTTTATTTCCTTCTTTGCTGTCTCAAGTGTTCTTTTCGATATTCCTTCCTGTGCTGCAAGTTCTATAATCTCTGTACTTAAAATTTTCTGTGTTCTTTCTGCCTGTTCTCTTAAAAATTGCTTTGCCATCTCAAGTTTACTTGCCTTTGGCACCATACCGCCCAGTACTTCATCAGCAGTAATTTCATAATCACCTAACCAATGAAATCCGTCCTCTGCCAATTCAAATGCTTTTGGATGACCAAATGCTGCAAGATTATTCTTTATCTGTATCATTGCCCTGAGATTACTCTGCCCTTCTATTCTGCCAACAAGCATTACACTCCTTGCCACAGCAAAGAAATCAATGGAACCCATTCCCCTGTAAGCAGCCTTTGCTCCTGAGCCTTTATTCATATGACCGATAAGAACAATGGCACAGCCTGTTCTTTCAGCAATACCTCCAAGCTTCTTCGTCATTTCTCTGGCTTCATTTGCCCGGTTCATATCAGTATCACCGCCAAGATAAGCCTGTATCGGATCAAATATGCACAATTTCGCATTTTCTCTTTTTATGGCTTCCTCTATCCTGTCATCCGTCATACTAACACTCCTATCAGACTCATCTATGATTGATATTCTGCTACAGTCTGCATTTGCTGCTTCAAGTCTTGGCTTGACTGTATCTGCAAGTCCGTCTTCTGCTGTTTGATATATTACATTTACAGGCTCAGTAATATTCATATTTTCATCTATACATTCTCCCCTTGATAGCTTTGCCGCAATATTTAGTATCAGCGTAGATTTCCCATCACCGGGGTCTCCCTGCACTATTGACAGCTTTCCATAAGGGATAAATGGATACCACAGCCATTTAATCTGCTGTGATTCAACCTCAGAGAGGTGTATCATTTTTAATTCTGTATTTGTTTCCACTGTCTGCCTCACTCGTAAATAATCATTGTCTCAAAGGTGGGCTGCTGTTATACTTTAATTGGTGTTTTGGTAACAGAAGCCCGCTTTTGTTATCTGCCGTGGCTTTCCCGATTGCCGTCAGGA
>CACXFV010000006.1 GCA_902767015.1 uncultured Lachnospiraceae bacterium
AATCATATGTAAATATTGAAAATACTGATATAAATATCAACATAACAAGTCCTATTGAGTTTAATATGATACTTGAAATTGTCTGTTTACGTAATTTTTTCTTCGAGCCGGCAACAATCTCTATGCAGGTATTAGGAACTGCTGATTCAAGAATTTTCTTCACAATGAGAACTATCAGATTCAGCCATGAAAATATCATAAATACTACAAAGAATGTACTAGGTGAGCTTTTGACACCAAGTTTGTTATGATTAACAGATACCATAATCTGCAATGTAATCAGCAGAATCACTGATATAATACTCCTGACCATAACGCGTGAGCCTAAGTTAAAATGATAATGAATATTAAAGATTGTCTCCTTGAGATTTTTAATCTGTAAATTGATGATCGTGATGGCTATCATCACAATCACAAAGATAATACTTAACATTTTGCAGCTATTTTTAAATGTTGATAAGGAAACATACTCTCCTCTGTCAATGCTATAAATAATATCATCCAAATATCCGATAAAACCACCTAAAAAAGTACCCAATCCATATTTTTCCGTTCCATAATCATATTTCGATTTTGCAATTGCCGAAAAAGAACAGAAGAGCAATGTCCCGGAAAAAATACTAATCATAAAATTAAACACAAATTGCAAATGATATGTTAACGAAGCTCTCTTTGCCTGCTGCATATTACCGGTGTAGCCTGATAATAAACAACTCACAACCAGAATACTTAACGCTATCATAATCATAACAGATGAAACACTTTTTGTTTTATATGAATATATTGCTTTCATTGAAGTGTATTCCATGAAAAACAACATCATAACTACCGATACATTGGAAATCAGGTGTTTTGATACTCTTTTTTTGCTACACAGTACCACAATGTATATGATGATATACACAAGTGCCATTACCGCTATTATGACTGCTGTCGTCACAGTAATCAGAAAAATGGTGAGTCTGGGAGCATCATCATTATGCATATGTTTAATGACTCTGCTTATTAGCTTAAAATAATCCCAAAGAAATATATTATCATTTTCACCATAATAATCCTCTTTTATCATTGGTACAAATGTAGCGATAAACAATACTATATTGCCAATCATTCCAATAATGGCAAATATAATATCGGTAATACCTCCTGTCTCTGTACTAAAAGTTTCAAAATTTTGATTATAATTTACATTTTGATAATCAGCGGCGTAATTACCATTATTGTAATATTGTCCATAATTTTCATCGTTATAGCTTTGGCCATAATTTCCATTATTGTAATTTTGATTGTAGCTGCCGTTATTATAGGTCTGACCGTAATTGTCACCATTATAAGCTTGGTCGTAGTTACCATCGTTATAATACTGACCGTAGTTATCATCGTTATAGCTTTGGCTGTAGTTACCATCGTTATAATACTGACCGTAGTTGCTATTGTCATAATTCTGTCCGTAGTTATCATTATAGTAATTTTGATCATAATTACCATTATTATAGTCTTGACCATAATTATCATTACGATTGTTCATTCCATCACCTCATCTGTATATTTTCATAAGTTCAATCTTTGCTTTAGCATCCTCTCCGTTTTCTTTACTAGCTCTGTAAATTGTTGTGACGTCACAAAGCCCTGCCGGAATAATTGAATCCTAAAAATATGATTTGCCTGCTTGAGAGCATTACTCAATAATACCGAACGGATTACTCTTATTTTTGTCATTCTTCTAATCAATAGGCTCTCCAACAGTCACTTCTTTCGTATCACCATCAATATTAATCCTCATTCTCCTATCTACATTACGAATAATCTCACAAGAACCCTGAAACAAGGTCGTTGAACCATCTGCTGTCTGGATTACGAACTGAATATCGTCATCGATGTCCGAGTCCAAATTAAATCTGTAAAAAAAACAACCTTTGCCTTCAATTGTTTCGAACATAACCCAATCGCTCCCTGTCGGATTTAGTGCAGTATATGCCTTCATAATATATCCATCATAATTTTCATCTGCTCTTGTATAATAAAATTCAACGGTGTAACTTACTATGCCCGTATATGTTTCTGGCTGACCTTTTTTTATTTCTGAGGGACTTTCTTGCTGCGTTTCTGACGGACTTTCTTCCTTTGTTTCTGACGTATGTGCTTCCTTCCCATCTAACTTTCTTTCTTCCTTCGCTTCTGACCGGCTTTCTTCCTGATAACCGCTTTTATCCTGTCCAAAATCGCTGACACTGACACTCCTTCCAACATCACAACCGGAAAAACCTATGAGCATCACACAACAAACCAACACATAAATTATTCTCATCCTATTCCAATCTTTGTTCATGTATGCACCTCCTCACCATTTATTATCTCTTGTTCGTCCTGCACCTGGCGTTTAATCATTCACCAATATTATTATAACTTTTGCATTACAATACTTTAGCCTCCGAATTGTGTTATCACTACCCATTATATAGTCCACCTATTACACTATTCCGATTAGGAGATAATTATTGTATCACATTCTGTCTCTCTCTTCAATATGTGACAGGATTGTTTTCTATCTGTGACTTCCTTGTCACACCCCTTCTTCTCACTGTACCTTTCTCACTACTTGCTTTTCACATAAAATATAATAGCATTGTCGCTATTTAATCCCCGCTTATGGTAAAATGCTATCATAAAGAACAACTGATGATAGCAGATGGCAAAATTGAAATGCAATGAAGCGAAACAGCTGATAATGTCATCCGGCAGATCAAAGATAAAAATTCCGGGGCAAAAGCCCCGGAACAAACTCTAACACAAAAACATTAAAGGACTAATCCCAATCTCCATAATCGTTAAAAGAATCTTTATATTCGTCATAATAGTCTTTGTACTCATCGTAATAGTCTTTATAGTCGTCGTAATAACTGTCATATATATCACGAATTTTATCCTTTGCCACTTTTTCAATCATGTTATAGGCAAATGATGATACAATGAATATTCCAATCAACATTACAGTTCCAATGGAATTCAACACGATACAGGAAATCGTCTTTTGACGTAATTTATTCTTAGTTCCCTGCACCAACTCCACACAGGTATCCGGAACTGCTGCTTCCAATACCTTCTTAACAATCAGAATAATGATATTCAGACATGAAAAAATCATCATAACGATAAAAAATATTTCCGGCGAACTTTTCACCAAAAGTGTTTTTCGGTTAGCAGCAATCACAATCTGCATGGCAACAAGCAATATAATTGTAAATACACTTCTGACCAAAATACGTGAACCGACATTAAAATGACAATTGATATTTTTAACAGCTTCCTTTAGGTTCTTAATCTGATAAACAACAATGGTCAATGTCATTAACGCAAGCACCAGACAAAGGCTAAGCATCTTGCAGTCACTTTTCACTTCCGACAACGAACTATAATACCTTTTGTCAATGCTTCCAATGATATCTGACAAGGTTCCAAAAAGCCGCTAATGAAAACACCAAGTCCATATTTCGCGGTGGTTGCGTATTTTGGTTTTACAATAGCTGAAAAAGAAAACAATACCATCATCCCTGAAAATAGTCCCACTAAACAATTAAATACAAACTGCAGATGATATGTCCTTGCGGATTGCTTCGCTAACTGCATATGACCAAGATAGCCTGACAAAATACTGCTGAACAACAAAATGCACAATGCGATTATCATCATTATCGTGGAAACACTTTTCACTTTTACATAAACCATTGTTTTCAATGACATATATTCTATGAAAAATAAGGTCAGTATAACACAAAAATTTACGTTCAAATGTCCGGAAACCTTTTTTCTGCCACAAAGATCCACTATGTATATAATCAGATAGACAAAGGAAATTACCGCAATCAAAAGTATCATGATAACCACAATAAGTTGAACACTCAACGAAAAAATATTGTCATAATGCAAGTGTTTCATCAATCTTCCGATTGACTTAAAAAAACTCCAGAAAAATATATTCTTTGTTTTACCGCTGTAATACTTCCCGGATAGAACCGGTACAAAAGCTGCAATAACCAGTAACAGATTTGCAATAATGCCAATAATTCCAAAGATAATATCCGAAACACCACCTCGTCCTGATACCTGACTCTCATAATTCTGCTGATAATATCCATTTTGATTCTGATAAACGGCATAATTGCCATTCTGACCATAGCCTCCGCTGCTATAATTCTGGTTGTAACTTCCATTACTATTGTTCTGTTCATAGCCTCCGCTATTGTAGTTCTGACTGTAACCTCCATTGCTATTATTTTTGTCATACTGATTACTTTGCTGATTCATATTGTCACCTCTTCTGTATATTATTTCTTTTTATAATCACTTTCTCCTATTTATTTTTTTCACTCCCTGGTGTCCTATAATCTCCATAGACTCGGTATAAAAAAATCAGCTAATTTCGTCATAAGTGATATTCTACGGTCTTTCTTTATTATTTCCACTATATTTTCCTCACAACTGATTTCTCTTTCACCAACAAATTAAATATTTTTCTTTATTTCTTGAGCTACAGCTTTGCATAACAGTATAACACTTTAAGGCTTTTTCTTCAACCATTCCATAATACAATTCACAGACAATATTTAAGCTAGTATTACAATTCACAGGTCAGTTGAATCCATAAATCCATTCATCATGCTTGCACGCAAAAGCAGTTTATGGATTTAACCCATTCCTGCGAATAATATGCATTACAGTTTTTAGTCCGCATACCCACAACTGAAACAGCACGTAGCGTTAATGACAATAGAAAGGATACGAATAAACCAACCATCTATGTACACGCATAGAACGATGTAAACAGCAATCAATATTACAATTAATGGAAAAGAATTCTGCATTCTCCTCCATTATCTTTTGATCAATATCTCTGTAGGAATAAATATAATAACATAATTGCGATTCAAACCTTAATTACGGTAAGATACCATCAGAAAAAGCAGAAAGAGGCGAATGTCATGGGAACTTACCTGAATCAAAAGACAGATTGAAGTTGTCTGAATGCATGATCGCCTATACAGAAGCTACAAAAAGAAAGTTTGTATTCATTATCGACGAATGGGATGCCGTGATCAAGGATTCTGAAAATCTCTTTCAGGATACCCTTAACGGAAATAAAACGGGATACCGCCCTGTCTTTGATAATCGTTGAGTTGAAATGGAATGAGAAAGCAGACAGTGATCTCCGGCAGATCAAAGACACAGCCCTCTGGGGTCTGACCCCGGGGGCTTTGGTGCAAAGCAATATCTAAAAACTTATCTCTGACCTGCTTCGCTGATCAACACTTTCTTTCCTTCAAACGCAAAACCATATTTTCTGATATGCTCCTCTGTAAATCCCAGATTTTTAAGCTCTGCCGCATAATCTTTAGCCTCAATTTGTTCAAGTGCCGCAACAACTGTCTCTAAAAGATCCTTCTCTTTCTTCGGATTGTGTACCTTAAACTCCATGATCAGGGCATTCATGGCAGATTCTTTCCGATCCTTTGGATAGATCATAATATCATATCTGCCATAACCGCTCTCCCGATTAGATCGCACATGATATTCCTTCGACATACTGACCACCAGTCCCAGTACAAAGCCATGATAGAAGCGCTCCGGCTCAACTCCCGGTCGCCCTTTACCCGTATCAAAGTAGCTGAACACTGTCTCACACAGATTCGTCATATAGGTGTTCATCAGTTCTAGATCATCCTCTAACATTGCTTTTATAAATTCATCATAGCTTTCTCTTCCCTGGGAAAACCATCCCTTTACCATCCTGTAAAACATCCGGCGTACTTCCTCATTGGTCAGCATCAGGGTATAGACTGGATATTCCTCCTCAAAATCACTCTCCACATCCACCTGATAATGGATTACCTTGAGATAGCCCGTGGCAAGCAGCAGACTCCAGACAGCCGATTCATCACTGTAAAGTGTACTGTATACGATCTGTTCGTCCACCGGCACTTCGATTGACTCTCCCTGCAGAAGCTTCTCAAAGGTTTTCTTACAGCTCACATTACTCTCCCTGATCAGTTTTCCCACCAGACTGTTAGAACTTGTATTCGCCCAGTAGGTGGCGAACTTTCGCTTATCAAAATAATTAATGATTGACCACGGATTATAGATATCCGTCACCTCGCCAAAGACAAAACCGTCATACCAACGCTTCACCCCTGCTTTGTCCGGTAATCCCATCTCGTCCATTGCGTCAAAAACCTCTTCCTCCGTAAAACCAAAAGCAGTTGCATATTTATTAGAAGTAGTCATTACTACTTCTAGATTATTCAGATCCGAAAAAATAGATTCCTTACTCACTCTGGTAATCCCCGTCATCACCGCACGTTCAAAATAGGGATTGGTCTTGAAGGTGGAATTAAACAGATTACGTATAAATGCCGTAAATTCGTCCCAGTATCCATGCACATAAGCCTCCTGCATAGGTGTATCATACTCGTCCAGCAGAATGATCGCCTTTTTCCCATAATGCTTATACAGGTAAGAGGACAAATAATAGATGGATCGCTTGGCATTTTCCATCGATACCCCGGACATCATCTGTTTGATATGCTTCTTTTCCTCCTCCAGCAGTTCTTTTGAATCCAACAATTCACTGTAAAAACGATACTGCTCCCTAAGAATGTCACAGACGGAAGCAACCGCTTCTGCACAGGTAACATCCTTGACCCCCGCAAAGGACAGGCTGATGACCGGATAAGTTCCCTGCAGTTTTCTGTATTCCTCATATTTCCAGATATTCAGTCCTTCAAACAATTCT
>CACXFV010000007.1 GCA_902767015.1 uncultured Lachnospiraceae bacterium
GAAAAATCCAGTATTTTTGCTTCTTTCAAGACTTTGGCGCCACTACTTTAGTGACTTTTTGAGTGACTATAGTGCAGATTTAGGGATTTATATTCAGAGAGAAATAATTGGAAGAATATGATTATTATGAGGCAAGACTTGGAAAAAATAATTTCATGCATTTGGCAGGAATAAAAAGCGAGACATTTGAGTGCGGTTGAGTTCTATGAGGCTTGTATAAGTAAAACAATAAAAAGAGAACAATGTAATCCACGAAGAGATTCGAATACAATATATGCAAAAGTAGCTATTATGGAACAGATGTTGGATTTGAGAAATAGCAAATGCTATAAAATCGGTGCAAAAAATTTGGTAACGAGGGATAATGATTTTGAAATGGCTACTGGAAATATGAATGGAATTGTAGGCTATGATTCGAGAATAAAAGTAAAGAAAACTCAAAAGGTTGATGAAACAAAGTCTCCGATTCCAACTACACTGTTAAATAATTCAATTACGGAGTATTGTACAAGACCGAAGAAAATTATGTTTATTTTGCAGAAATCAGATGGCGAAAGCACATATAACAAATTGTTTTATGAAATAAAAAAAGGGCTGTTTAAAACAGAGAAAGAGTTATTTACAGATAAATTGAAAAGTTTAATTACAATATAGGATATATTAACCACATTCATCCATGCAGGCATCGACGCCAGAACCTATTATGTATGGTACAAGGTAGTTGGAGATGAAAATCATACGGACACCGAAGCAGCCTGCATAGAGGTAACGGTCGCAAAGAAAGCAGTGACCGTCACAGCGGCAGACTAGACAGTAAAACTCAATAAATTAGGTATCATTTGTCAGTGCGCTCATGAGGCTTAGCATTTCTGGACATGAACTATTTTGTCATTAGGTGCTATATAGGTACCTGTTTTACGCATCTGTACAAAATAGTCTGCTACAATTCTAAAATCACTCTTAAATAATGCTACCTGTTCATCTTCCAAATATGCTATCTCGAATAAGTTCATTCCATAGTCAAACACATATTTTTTGAACTGTTCCGGTATTCTGAGACATTCATGAAGTGTTCTGGCTTTTCTCCATCTATGCCTGTACCCATAGTATAAAACAAGCGAAACAACAGGATAGCGGTCACCATTACTGTTTGATGAAAGCTGGGCTCTGTAACCGGCTGCATCATAATTTATAACCCTAAGCGGCATATCCGACTCTTCCTCAGTTTCATTTTCAAAGAAAATTGCTGCTAATCTGATCTGACTATCATTCCAGTATTTATAAATGTCTCGCTCCTGCTCTCTTATCTTGCCGTTAGCAGTATAGTTGCTATACGGACTTGCCTCTGTAAGATCGTCAGAATGTATTACTTCTTCACCGTTGAAAAGTAATACGTTGACAATATCGGAAAAAACATCATTATATCCCTCAAGAGACTTCTCCGTTATATCTTTTGCGCCCATTAACTATAATCCTCCCCTTTCATTTGTAGTAGCATTCATTTTTGTAGATTTTATCATGCCTAAAAAATCATGTCAATATTTCCAAATTAACGTTCACACAATCTTCACAGTGACTGGAATCAATGTGTGCTGGAGCCGGTGGACAAGATGGTAAAGGACAGCCTGCAGGGGCACACTTTTTTGCTATAAATAAAAACTATTACCAAATATAATTTTTATATATTTTACATTCTTAAACAGTAGTGTTATACTTCCGTTCGTCAGCAATTCATGGTAATCTGATATACTTAATATGAAAAGGCGGGCGTTAATAAATGAACTGTATATATCAAAAAAGGAGTGAGGCTTATGTGTACTAATGTAAAACTGATAAGGAAAGGGTGAATAAGATTGATACGTTTTGAGAATGTAAGTAAAAGATTTCCATCAAAAGACGGTGAGACGATAGCTGTC
This sequence comes from uncultured Lachnospiraceae bacterium, assembly GCA_902767015.1. GTDB lineage: Bacteria > Bacillota > Clostridia > Lachnospirales > Lachnospiraceae > Bovifimicola. Next base: position 1,917 of record CACXFV010000007.1, read on the forward strand.
AATAATGTAAATCTGGAAATAGAAAAAGGTGAGATTTTTGGAATCATAGGTTTTTCCGGAGCAGGAAAATCAACCCTTGTAAGGCATGTAAATCTTTTAGAGTACCCTACCTGTGGTAATGTGTATTTTGAGGACTTCAATCTTACGAAGGCAAGTGAGAGAGAACTGAGAAAGTACAGACAGAAAATAGGAATGATTTTTCAACAGTTTAATTTGTTGGCGCAGAGAAATGTAGTTGAAAATATCGTTTATCCCCTTGAAATCGCAGGGGCGGGAAAGAAGGAAAGGCTTGAGAGAGCGGAGGAGCTTCTTCGGCTGGTAGGTCTTGAAGATAAAAAGAGGGCATATCCCGCCCAGCTATCAGGAGGACAGAAGCAGAGAGTAGCCATTGCAAGAGCATTGTCTACGAAGCCGGGTGTCCTGCTCTGCGACGAGGCAACAAGTGCGCTGGATCCCATTACAACCAGAGCAATTCTTGGACTTTTAAAAGAAATTAATGAAAAGCTCGGTGTGACAATTGTGGTGATTACACACGAAATGAAGGTTGTAGAACAGATTTGTGACAGAGTTGCAGTGATGAGCAGTGGGGTGATAGAAGAAGTAGGAACGGTAAAAGATGTATTTTTAAATCCTAAGTCGGAAACAGCAAGAAAACTTATTCTTCCGGAAGATAACGGACTTAAGGCAGATGAAAAAAGACGGATTCTTAGAATTGCTTTTGATGGACAGTCGGCATTTCTGCCGGTGATATCTTCTCTCACAGTGGAATGTGATACGATGATTAACATTCTTGGTGCAAATACGGAAAATATAGGCGGAAAGGCATATGGACAAATGTTAATAGAATTGCCGGAAGACTCTCACAAAGAAAACAAAATTAAGAAGTATCTTGACAGTCATGGTATACATTACGAGGAGGGAGGAAAAAAGAATGAGCAAGGCTATGATAGAACTGCTTGAAAATGGAGTATATGAGACTTTATACATGACACTTGTATCTACATTAATTGCATATATCATAGGCATACCTCTTGGAGTACTGGTGTATGTGACTGATGCGAAGGGAATCTGTAAGAGCAGGGTCATTCATTTTATTGCCGGAGTAGTGATTAATGTAGTGCGGTCAGTGCCGTTTTTGATTCTTTTAGTTGCCATTCTTCCGTTTACAAGAATGGTAGTGGGAACCACAATAGGCTCAGATGCAACAATTGTTCCATTGGTAGTGGCAGCAGCACCATTTGTGGCAAGAATGGTAGAGTCTTCACTGAAAGAGGTAGACAGTGGAGTGATAGAGGCGGCAAAAGCAATGGGTTCATCAAAACTACAGATTATATATAAAGTGCTTTTGCCGGAGGCAAAGCCATCTTTGCTGGTGGGAGGAACTATTGCAGTATCTACCATTCTCGGGTATTCTGCAATGGCAGGATTTGTAGGAGGTGGCGGACTTGGCGCAATTGCCATTAATTATGGATATTACAGGTATCAGACCAATGTCATGCTGATTACGGTTGCCCTTCTGGTTATTATCGTACAGTTATTTCAGGAGGTTGGATTACGAGTGGTTAATAAGCTTGACAAGCGGCTCAGATAACAACAGCCATAGGATTTTGGCTATAGTATCAATATAAATACATAAAAAACAATAAAATAAAGTGGAAAGGTTAAAAAGGTATATTAATATGAGAAAAATCAGTTTAAAGAAAAAAGCAATAGCAGCGTTATTAACATTAAGTATAGCAGCAGGATTACTGACAGGCTGCGGTAAGGAAAAAAATAATAAGGTAATCAAGGTTGGAGCCGTGCCGACACCACATGCCGAGGTACTAAACGTGATCAAGGATAACTTAAAGGATAAGGGTTATACATTAGAGGTAGTTGAGTACAATGATTACGTGTTGCCGAATAAGGCACTTGAGGATGGTGAACTTGATGCGAATTATTTTCAGCATCAGCCGTATCTTGATAATTTTAATGAAGAGAATAAAACACATATCGTATCAGTAGCAGCAATTCATTTTGAACCATTTGGAATATATGCAGGCAAGACAAAATCACTTGATGATTTAAAAGAGGGTGCAACGGTGGCAGTTCCTAATGATACTACAAATGAAGCAAGAGCATTATTGCTTCTTGAGGCACAAGGACTGATAAAACTGAAAGACGGTGCAGGCATCACGGCAACTGTTCTCGATATCGAAGAGAATCCGCTTAAGCTTGAAATCAAGGAGTTGGAGGCAGCACAGGTAGCAAGAGCAGTAGCAGATGTGGATGTGGCAGCAATTAATGGTAATTATGCCATAGATGCGGGCTACAAGGTTAGCGATGCATTGGCTGTAGAGGCGGCAGATTCACTGGCAGCCGAGACCTATGCCAATATCGTTGCCGTAAAACAAGGAAATGAAAATTCTGATAAGACAAAAGCATTGGTAGAGGCTATTTTGTCGGATGAGGTAAGAAATTATATTAATGAGAATTATGAGGGAGCAGTGGTTCCGGTATTCTAAAAAATGCAATAATACAGCAGGATTTATAAAAAAGATAAAAATGATTACATATCTAAGAATAAAAATGAAAGTATCAGGAGGTTTTGGAGATGTTTAGTGAGGAAGAACTAAAAAACAGTCCCATAGCAGTGTTAGGCGGTGGAGCCGTAGGAAAAACAGTGGCAGCAGATTGTGTACTTGGTGGAAACAAAGAGGTAAGGCTATTTGATTTGGAGCCTTTTGCGAGTACAACACTGAAGGATGTGGAAAAGACAGGGATTACCCTGAAAGGTCTGGAGAAAAACAAGTATGGTTTTAAGCGTACAGGAACAGCACATTTTAGTCTGGTTACCACAGACATAAAGGAAGCGGTGCAGGGAAGTAAACTGATTATCGTAGCGATTCCGTCAGTAGCCCATGATACTTTCTTCGAAAAGCTGGTTCCGGTTCTGGAGGATGGACAGATTATTCATATCATTCCTGACAATTATGGTTCCTTGAAGCTCAGAAAAAAAATGCGGGAATTAAAGAGTGATAAAAGAGTTATCATCGGAGGATGGTCAAGTGCCCCTTATGGCACCAGAGTAGAGACAGAAGGTGGTGTTATGACATCTGAATGCTGGCTGGTGTACAGGGCACTGACACTTAGGGGTGCTGCATTGCCATCTACGGATCAGGAGATATTTTTAAACAGTTCTAAGTATCTGGGATGCTTCGATTCCATAACACAGGGAGATGGACCGACAAGTGGAAATACGGTGCTTGATATTGGCTTTAGCAATGTTAATCCTGTGCTTCATTGCCCGGGAACACTGTTAGGTGTCGGTGTTATGGAGAACTGGGGAGTTATCTTTGGCGGAAATGATAAATATACATATTCCATTTACAGCCATGCGTACTGTAAATCAATCGCAGAGGTTCAGTATGCGTTCTTCCTTGAGGAGGTGGAACTGGCAGAAAAAATCGGTGTAGGTATACAAAAATATCCAAAGAAAAATTTTCTGTCAAGAACCAGTATATTAGGCCCTGAATATATGGGGGATGATTGTATTGTGCCTTTTGAAGAACAGTATCAGACGGCCTATGGAACAGGTCCGTTCAGTATTCACAACAGATATATCACAGAGGATATTCCGGTGGGCTGCCATATATATCATGAGCTTGGCAAAAAATATGGTGTAAAGACACCTGTCATCGATAGTATGATTACATTGGCATCCGTCATGACGGGACAGGATTTCTTTGAAAGTGGACTCACTCTTGATGACCTTGGCATAGGACATTTGGATGAGAAGCAGCTTCTTGACTATCTCAATAACGGGGTGTATATTGAACAGTAGCTTTTTGCCATGAAGCATATTACACATGGAGGATTAGTATTAATATGAAGCCGTTAAGCACGAGAACAGAACAATTTACAGATTCCGTTATAAGAAGAATGACCAGAATTTCTGATCAGTATGGTGCAATCAATCTGTCGCAGGGATTTCCTGATTTTGAACCACCGAAGGAGATTACAGACAGACTTGCACAGGTAGCAGGTGAGGGACCGCATCAGTATGCAATTACCTGGGGAGCCGCCAATTTCAGAGAGGCACTGGCCGAGAAACAAAAACATTTTTCGGGTGTGGATGTGAATCCTGCTACGGATATTGTGGTAACCTGCGGCAGCACGGAAGCCATGATGGCAACGATGATGAGCGTATGTAATCCGGGAGAAAAGGTAGTAATCTTTTCTCCCTTTTATGAAAATTATGGTGCGGATACAATATTGACGGGAGCCATACCAATCTATGTTCCGTTGAAACCGCCGACATTTGAATTTGATGCCGATGAACTGGAAAATGCTGTGAAGCAGCCGGGAGTCAAAGCACTGATACTGTGTAATCCCTCCAATCCCTGTGGCAAGGTGTTTACAAGAGAGGAGCTCTTGCTCATTGCCGCACTGGCAAAAAAATACGACATTTATGTCATCACAGACGAGGTGTATGAGCATATTCTCTATAAGCCGCATGAGCATGTATATATGGCTTCTTTACCGGGAATGCGGGAGAGAACTATTATATGTAATTCGCTTTCGAAGACGTATTCTATGACGGGCTGGAGACTTGGCTATGTAATCGCACCGGAGGAAATTGCGGAACGGATTAAGAAAGTTCATGATTTTCTGACTGTGGGAGCGTCAGCACCACTGATGGAGGCAGCAGTAGTAGGACTTAAGTTCGGGGATTCTTATTATGAAGAACTTCAAAACCATTATACCCATATGAGAAATCTGTTTATAGATGGATTAAAAAATATAGGGCTGACTTTTACAGAGCCACAGGGGGCATATTATGTACTTTTAGATATCAGTGAGTTTGGCTTTGAGGATGACAATGTGTTTTGTGAGAAATTAGCGGAAAAAGTCGGCGTGGGTGCAGTGCCGGGTTCCAGCTTTTTCAGGGAGAATGTCAATCATCTCATAAGAGTTCATTTTGCCAAAAAAGATGATACATTGCTTGCTGCCCTTGACAGATTAGCGGATATTAAAGTGAAGATGAAAGTGTGAAAGTAAACTTCTAAACATTTCTAGGTCTATGTATTGGTGGCAGTATCGAAACAATGTAAGTATTGCAAGCGTTGATTGCGATAGGCAGGAGGTAAACTGGTTATTAATGGCAGTATCAAAACAAAGCATTGCTTTGTTGGCATGGCTTGCGATATGCGGAGGTAGAAAATATGAATTGGAAAGGAATCATTGAAACAGGGGAGGATTTAAGAGGTACATATGCGACGCCTGAAAGATTTACCGCCGGATTTGCCATTGGCATTATTGCAGTACATCTGATTTATCCAAAGATGCCGGGAAATGTGGCAAATGCCACCACTTATCCGTTTCCTGTACTGTATAAAGAGGTTGATTTTGAGATAGAGAGACTCTTTGAGGGGGATGAGTCAATTAAAGATATCATTATTGATGCGGCAAAAGAACTGGAGCATCAGGGGGTTCGTGCCATCATAGGTGCCTGTGGATATTTTGCGCATTTTCAGAAGGAAGTAGCAGATGCGGTAGAGGTGCCTGTTTTTCTGTCAAGCCTGTGCCAGCTTCCGTTGATCAAAACAAGTTTGTCTTTGAGGAAAAGCATCGCGGTTTTAGCCGCCAGTGGTGACAATATTAATGATGAACTGCTTGCAAAGGTCGGTACGGATATGGACAGACTGGTCATTGAAAATATAGGAAGTCTTGAAAGCTTTAGCCCTATTAGGTGGGGAAAGACAGAGCTTGATAACGGAAGGCTAACGGAGGAATTATGTGAAAACGTCCTCAGGCTTGTCAGGAGAAGACCGGATATAGGTGCTATTTTGTTGGAGTGCAGTGATCTGCCGCCGTATGCGAAGGCAATACAAACCGTCATGGGACTCCCGGTATTTGATTTTAATACCATGATAGATATGGTGTATCATGCTGTGGTACAGAAAAGTTATTTTGGATGGTTCTAGTACACAAAATATGTGATAGCCTTAAGGAGGCATTACCGGAGATGACAATTTTACAATTAAAGTATTTGATTACAATTGCAGCCTCCTCTTCCATGAGAGAGGCCGCAGGCAAACTCTATGTATCCCAGCCGGCTCTATCTGCGACCATCAGAGAATTAGAGGAAGAGCTGGGCATTAAAATCTTTGAGAGAACGAATAAGGGAATTGCACTGACAGGGGAGGGACTGGATTTTCTGCCTTATGCAAAGCAGGCAGTGAGTCAGTTTAAGATGATTGAAGACAGATATATCGGGACAGACAGGGAAAAAAAATTGTTTTCCGTGTCTATGCAGCACTATGTATTTGCAGTGCATGCGTTTATTAAGACAGTCAAAATGTTTGAACTGCCTAAGTATGCCTATTCTATCCATGAGACAAAGACAGATGAAGTGCTTTCCCATGTGAGAGAATTAAAAAGTGAGATTGGCATTATCTCCTATGGAAAGAGTAATGAGAATATCTTGAAAAAATTATTCAGAGAATATCAGCTAGAATTTCATCCGCTGATGAAGAAGGATACTTTTGCCTATGTGTGGAAGAATCATCCTCTGGCAAATCTGACGGAAATTTCTTTGGAGGATTTGTGGAAATATCCCTGTGTTTCCTTTGACCAGAACAGTGAAAATGAATTTTACCTATCGGAGGAGGCACTGGGGGATTACGATTTTAATAAGATAATCAAATCCAATGACAGAGCTACTTCAGCAGAGATTCTGGCAGGGTTAAATGGGTATTCTATCGGTACGGGTATTATGACGGACAGTGTGACCTTAAAGGATGAATTTGTCTGTATCAAGTTAAAGGAGGAAGACCCGCTCACCATAGGATATATTGTCAGGATAAACCATAAGCTCAGTGACATTGGAGAAAGATATATTGAAGAATTGAAAAAATATCAGGAAGAGGTCTAAGGAGAACGCGTCCTATCAGGCCGGCAGTATTTTACAAGGGAGCAAGACTCATGGATAATCAAAAAATAGTCAAATATGCCTTTGTGAAATCCATTCCCATTTTATGCAGTTATCTGTTCGTCAGTATGGCATACTGATGGAGGAAGCGGGTTTTGCATGGTACTATTCTCTGTTGGTGAGTCTGACGGTTTATACCGGGGCATTTCAGTTTGTACTTACGACATTGCTTTCGGCAATTTGTACACAGGGACTTCGTGCCCTGCCCTTTGTACTGTTTAGAAAGGAAAGAAAAATGCCCCAATGGATGGAACGTTTGGGCAAGGTACTTCCGTCTGCGATTGTGGCAGTTTTGATCGTATATTGCCTGCGAGGGGCAAGACATGATTTGTCGGGAAGCGGTATTCCCGGTGGGATTGGAGTGTTGGCGGTGGCAGGCAGCTACCGATGGAAACACAACACTTTGCTCAGCATTGTTCTGGGTACAGCGGTGTACATGCTGCTGATACGGATCATGTAAGAAGATGCCGGGAGTCATGAAAGAAGATAGCATTGGCGCAAATGAAGATGCAATGTGATAGGTTTTAATTATCACTGACGATAAGTTTTAGAAAATTTTCAAAAAACGTGGAGTGTGATAGGATATAATTACTTCAGCAGGAAACTTAATTAGAAAGCAGAAGAATACAAAAAGAAGGTATGGTTTATTTTCCGTACATTTTGTGATGCTGACGAACTGACAGAAGCAGTTACCATGAAATGTGGTAACTGTTTTTTATTCTTTAGATTTAAGTGTCAAAAGCTTTATGACACCCTGCTCTTATTTATGATAGAAAAGAATTGAGGTGGCAACATCACTCTGGTAGTGCAGGATGGAAAAGTGATACAGATTGATAAGACAGAGAAATTTCGTTTATAACATTGTCTGGATTCTCCTAAGATGCCGTAGCCGCTGGAATGGCATAGGTCCGCAAAGCTGAAGTTGATGGTTCGAGTCCATCCGGTATCGTTTTGTGCCAAAACTACTTTTGACACAGTTATTGCTATTATTGCATAGAAGGAAGGTGCCACATGAGTCATACATACAAAGATTTACAAAATTCCCATCCTTGCTTTGGCGGTCATAGGAACAATGCAGGCAGGATTCATCTTCCCGTCAGTCCGGGATGTAATATTGCCTGTCGATTCTGTGACAGAACCATCAATGATGTGGAGGAAAGACCGGGGGTTACATCGAAGGTGTTACAACCGGAGGAATGTGAGGAGATATTAAAGAAGGCACTTTTAGTCTGTCCGGAGATTAAAGTAGCGGGAATCGCAGGACCGGGAGATACGCTGGCATCAGATAATGCACTGGAGACCTTCAAAATGATCCAAGAGAAATTCCCGGATTTAATTAAGTGTATGAGTACCAACGGTCTGCTGCTCAGTGAGAGGGCGGAGGAGATCATTGACGCAGGTATTGATTCTTTGACGGTTACTGTCAATGCCGTTGATCCTGAGATCGAGAGCCGGTTAAACGCTTACATTATCTATCACGGCAGGAAGATCGAGGGAGTAAAAGGAGCAGAGATATTGATCCGAAATCAGCTGGAGGGTATTAAAAAAGTTTCCGAAGCAGGGATAACAGTCAAAGTAAATACCGTATTGGTGCCTGAAATTAATGGTGATCACATTGAGGAAATTGCCAGAACGGTGAAAGAGGCAGGAGCCAATATCTATAATATTATTCCATTGATTCCGCAGCATGAACTGAAAGATTGTAAAGCACCGGTATGTGCCCAGATTGATGAAGCGAGAGTCAGGGCATCTAAATATATTGATGTTTTCAGACATTGTCAGCATTGCAGGGCGGATGCCGTGGGTGTTCCGGGTAAGTCAGAGTTTGGCGACAGGATTTACCAGCGAAGATTAAATGTAAAGGAGACATTTTCTCATGGATGATGAAAAATATCTGGTGGCGGTAGCCTCCAGTGACGGTATCGTCATCAACAGTCATTTTGGAAGGGCGAGTTTTTTTTATATCTACGAGGTGGATGAGAAGGATGAAATCAGGCTCAAGGGATATAGAAATGTGGAACCGGTGTGTGACGGGGGAAATCATGATGACCACAGATTACAGGAAACATTGGCAGGATTAGCGGATTGTAAGTATCTGCTGGTGAGTCGGATTGGTTATGGGGCACAGGCGGTGGCACAGAGCCTTGGCATTATTCCCATGGAATTGCCGGGAGAAATTAAAGAATCCATTAATGAACTGATTAAATATCAAAAAATACAAAGTTTATTTGGCTAATGGAATGAACGATAGATTGAATAATAGAAAGGAATGGAACAATGAGTGAATTAAGACAGATAGCAATTTATGGAAAAGGTGGTATCGGAAAGTCCACTACGACACAGAATTTAACAGCCGGTCTGGTGGAGCATGGCAAGAAGGTAATGGTAGTGGGATGTGACCCTAAAGCAGATTCCACAAGACTTCTTTTAGGAGGGCTGGCACAGAAGACTGTGTTGGATACTATTAGAGAGGAGGGAGAAGATATCGCCCTTGACCGTATCATGAAAGAGGGGTACGGCGGCACAAGATGTGTGGAGTCCGGAGGACCGGAACCGGGTGTCGGTTGTGCGGGACGAGGCATCATCACTTCTATCAATATGTTGGAAAATCTGGGAGCTTACACAGAGGATCTGGATTATGTGTTCTATGATGTGTTAGGAGATGTTGTCTGTGGAGGATTTGCCATGCCGATTAGAGAGGGAAAGGCAAAGGAAATCTACATAGTGGCCAGTGGAGAGATGATGGCATTGTATGCTGCCAATAATATTTCAAAGGGTATCAGCCGCTATGCCAGAACAGGCGGCGTAAGACTGGGAGGCATTATCTGTAATTCCAGAAATGTAGACAGAGAGTTGGATTTATTGAGAGCATTTTCAAAAGAATTGGGAACAAAACTGTTGTATTTTGTACCGAGAGATAATATCGTTCAGCATGCGGAAATCAATAAAAAGACTGTCATCGAGTATAAACCGGATTCGAATCAGGCACAGGAATATAGAAACCTTGCCCAGGCGGTGATTGAAAATACCGATTTTGTGATACCAACGCCAATGACCCAGGAGAGACTGGAAGAGATATTGATGGAGTATGGCATGATGGAACTGGCAGATGATTATAAGATTTAAGGACAGAGCAAAGCAATACATTCAGAGATAAAAAAATAGATGTCGGGAAGAAAGGAAGAAAGAATTATGGGAAAAATATATCATTCAATTACGGAACTGGTAGGACATACGCCTATCGTAGAATTTCACCGTTTAGGAGAAGCATTGGGACTAAAGGGAAGGATAGCAGGAAAGCTGGAATACTTTAATCCGGCGGGTTCGCATAAGGACAGGATGGCATTGGAAATCATAGAAGCGGCTGAGAGGCGTGGAGAGATTAATCCCGCCACCACCACATTGGTGGAGTTTACCAGTGGCAATACAGGAATTGCCATGGCGGCTTTCGCAGCAGCAAAGGGATATAAATTTAAAATTGGTCTTCAAAACGGTGTGTCAGAGGAGCGGTTAAAACTTTTGGAAGCCTATCATGCAGAACTGGCTGAGGCACCGCAGGAATTGCTGGAGAATGTTTTTAATAAGGGAATTGCAGCGTTTAACGAGGTGTTAGACTATTTTCTGGAACAGACACCAAATGGTTACGCCACCAGACAGTTATCTAACGAGGATAACATTAATGCACACTATCTGCATACCGGTCCGGAAATCTGGGAGGATACAGAGGGGAAAGTAGATATTTTTGTAGGAGGCGTAGGCACAGGCGGTTCCACCCATGGTATCAGTAAATATTTGAAAGAAAAGAATGACCAGGTAAAGGTGGTAATCGTACAGCCAGATCCGAAAGATGTAGAACATCCGATAGTGGAAAAAGCAGAGGACGGCGGTTTCCATGGAATTCATCAGGTACATGATGACAACGGCATTACAGCAATGGCACCGGATAACTTCAGTGAAAAATATGTGGATGACTATGAGTTTATTTCTTATGCAGAGACACTTCGCGCCATTCATTTGCTAGCGAAATATGAGGGAATCTTTGTGGGGGCATCGGCAGGTGCTGCGCTTGCCGTTGCTATCAAGCAGGCATTGAAGGAAGAGAATACAGGAAAACTCATTGTACCGTTATTGCCGGATAATGGTGAGCGATATCTGTCAGAAGACCTGCAGAGAGTGAGATCGGAGATAGAGGAAAAAGTAGGATTTTAAAAAAGAGTGAGGAAGATATTATGGCAATCAATTTCAATAATTCGAATATAGCGACTAGAGAGAACCGCATTGGCTCTATCACCGGTTATGTGGGTACTTTAAAGGATTTGGCAAACCAGAGTCAGTGTGGTACGTTAAAGGGCTGTTCAAGATGTTTTTCTCAGTCCAGTACCTGTCTGTCTTCCTGTGGTCTGTCACAGCTGGCGGCTATTCGTGATGTGGCAGTGATTCATCACGGTCCGGCAGGATGTTCGGTAGCAGGTTCATCGGCTTACTATATGTCAAAGGTAATGGCTAAGAAAAGGGGAGTTACCAGTGATACAATCTATGTGGGAACAGATATGAATGAAAATGACACCATCTTTGGTTCTACGGAATCTCTGCGGAAAATTATTTTAGAGGTGAACAGACGTTACGCACCAAAGGCGATTTTTGTTTCCAGCTCCTGCGCCACCGGTATTATCGGGGAGGACATTGACAGCACTGTAGAAGAGGTAAGAGAAGAGGTGGATACGCCGATTGTGGCAGTACACTGTGAGGGATTTAAGTCAAGAATATGGGCTACCGGATTTGACATTGCGGATCATGCTGTGCTGCAGGAAATCGTACAGCCACCGAGGGAAGGGGTCAAGACCAACAAGATTAATTTCAAGAATTTCTTTGAAAGTGCAAGACCGGAGATTATTGACATATTCAGCAAACTGGATTTGGAACCGGTATTTTTATACTGCAATTCCACTGTGGAGGAATTATCTCATTTGTCCGAGAGTATTGCCACCACCTGTATCTGCGGTACTTTAGGCAATTATCTTGGCAATGCGTTGGAGGAAAAGTATGGTGTGCCATATGTGAGAAGTATTAACCAGTGTGGTATCAGAGGTTTTGAGGCATGGCTGCGGGAAATCGGCAGAGTGACAGGACGCAGTGACAAGGTAGAACAGTACATAGAAGAACAGAGAGTCATCTATCTGCCACAGATTGAGGAAGTGAAGAAAGAACTGAAAGGACTGACGGCGGTCATCGGTATGGGTCCCGGTTACACCTTTGAAGTATCGAGAGTATTGGATGAGCTGGGTATCAAGGTAGTGTGGGCATTGGCATGGCATTATGACAAGAAGTATGAGAACGGTGATGTGCCTCCGTCAATGAAATATCTTTTGGACAATGATATCGATTTTGAGGCCAGTGTGGCTGACCAGCAAAATTATGAGGTAATGAATATTTTAAATCAGTATCGTCCGGATATGTATCTGTCACGTCATCCGGGTTCTACGGTGTGGGCTATCAAGAATGGCACACCGGCCATCTATGTGGCGGACGAATATATGATTTTTGGCTATCAGCATACATTGGAATTTGCCAAGACGATATTAGATGCCATCCGCAACAGAAGTTTTGAAAAAAATCTGGCAAAAAGAAGCAAATTACCATATACTGACTGGTGGTACAGCCAAAGGGTAGATAAGTTCTTAGAGGAGGCAAAATAATGGCAAAGTTATTGGATAAACAGAGATATAAATGTGCCCTGGGTGCCATGCAGACAGTGCAGGCAATCGAGCGGGCGCTTCCGGTGCTGCATTCGGGACCGGGATGTGCACAGAAACTTTCTGACACCACAGGAAGCTCCGGCTATTTTTCGCCGAATATTTTTCCATGTACCAGTATCAATGAAAAGGATGTGGTATTTGGTGGTGCCAAAAAGCTGCATTCTACCATTGAGAATGCCCTCAAGGTAGTGGATGCCGATTTGTATGTGGTGCTGACGGGATGTATTCCTGAAATCGTGGGAGATGACTCGGGAGAAGTGGTATCGGAATTTGCAGAGGCTGAGAAACCTGTCATCTATGCACCGACAGCCGGATTTAAAGGTAACAACTATAAGGGGCATGAGCAGGTGGTAGATGCCTTGATTGACCAGTATCTGGAAAAATCAGATATTAAGGTAAAGGGGCTGGTCAATATCTGGGCGGATGTTCCTTACCAGGATCTTTTCTGGCTGGGAAACATCAGGGAACTGGAAAAATTAATTGAGGAACTGGGGCTGACACCGAACACCATTTTTGGTTTTCATCGGGGCATCAAAAATATCAATAAGATACCGACAGCAGAGTTTAATCTTCTGGTTTCCCCTTGGGTCGGTCTTGGCAATATGAAGAAAATGGAACGAAAGTTAGGGATTCCGTATCTTCATTATAAGACCCTTCCTATTGGTGCCACAGAAACCAGTAAATTTTTGAGAGAAGTGGGAAAGTTTGCCGGGGTTCCGGAAGAAAAAGTGGAGGCGGTCATCAAAGAGCATGAGGATTACTACTATTATCTGATTGAGCGGTATGCAGACTTGTTCCTTGAGAATCGTGTCATTAATAAACAGTTTACGGTGGTGGCAGATGCCCAGTATACCTTGGGAATCACCAAATTTTTGGTAAATGATCTGGGACTCATTCCGGCAAAACAGTTTGTGGCGGATGATACACCGAAAAATTACCGTGAAAGTATCATAGAAGAGTTTAAAAAACTGAATTACGGGATAGAGGCAGAGGTATCCTTTGAGACAGATGGCTATAAGATTCATGAGGAAATCAGAAATCATGACTATCATGGTTACCCGCTGGTGTTGGGTGGCTATTATGAGAAGGAAGTCACAGAAAGCCTGAAGGGAAATTTTCTCAACATCTCATGGCCGGTCTTAGATAAGGTGGTCATGGATGACTTCTATGTAGGTTACACAGGCGGCATCAGACTGATTGAAGATATGTATACGGTTGCCGTTTCGCGTTTCAATTAGTGAGGAGTGAGAGTATGGCATATAAGATTGCCGTCGGTTCTTCTGACGGTGTCAATATCAATTTAAAATTTGGTGAAGTCACGGATTTCATCATCTATGAGGTAGAGGGAGTGGAATATCACCTGTATGAGAGACGTCATGCAGGTGATGAAGTCGTTATGGAGGATAAAGAAAATAGTGGTTGTGGTGCTTCCGGCGGCTGTGGAGAGATTGGCAATGGCTGTGGTGGTTCCGGTGGCGGCTGTGGCGGACCGGGTGATGTCATCCATAAGGTGGCGCTGATTGATGACTGTCGGTGTGTTGTGTGTAAAAAAATAGGTTTTCAGGCACAGAAGCAGTTTGAAAAAAAAGCCATATCGGTGTTTGATGTGGCGTGTGAGGTAACAGAGGCATTGGATAAAATTGTTTCCTATTATCATCAGCTAGACAGACGCAAATTAGTGTCGAAACGATATCACATCAGAAAAGCAACATTACGGGATATTGACCAGATTACCGCATTAGAAGCACTCTGTTTTCCTGCCAAAGAGGCCGCCACGAAAGAAGATTTTTTAAAGCGTCTTACCGTCTATGCCGATCATTTTCTGGTAGCAGAAGAAAATGGCAATATCATCAGTATTGTCAACGGAATGGTCAGCAATGAGGAAAATTTGAGAGATGAGATGTATGAAAATGCAGGACTTCACGACGAAGAGGGAGACTGGCAGATGATCTTTGGCGTCTTGACCCATCCGAATCATAGGAGAAAGGGGATAGCGGCAAAGCTGTTAACGCAGTTTATCAACGAGGCAAGAAAGGAACAACGAAAGGGACTTGTGTTGACCTGCAAGGAAGAGTTGCTGCATTATTATGAGAAGTTTGGCTTTGTCAGTGAAGGCGTTTCTGCCTCCGAACACGGCGGAGTGGTGTGGTATCAGATGAGACTGGTATACGAGGGAGCAATACATATTATACAAGGAGATGCTACCGGTGAAAGTTACGATTGAACAGTTAAGGCAATGGGATAAGGAGTCTTATGTCTGTCTGGATATAAGAGGGCAAATCCCCTATCAACACGGACATATTGAGGGGGCGGTCTGCTTCGGGGAAGGAGATGTCAGGAACGAGACAGAGCATGAACAATTGCTAAAAAATGTGAATGGTAAAAAGGTAGTTGTGTATTGTAGTTATGGGGAAAAAAGCAAGGATGTGGTGGAGCAGCTGTATGAAAAGGGGATTGAAGCATATAACTTAGAGGGAGGTTTTAGGGCATGGCTTTTAGACAATGCAGTGGAAAAGAAAGAGTATTCTGTTGTCTATGAAGGACAAGAAAATGCAAATGAAAAAAATGTGTTTTCCAGAGACGAGATCCTGCGCTATGACAGGCAGATGATCCTTCCTCAGATCGGGATGAAGGGACAGCAAAAATTAAAAGAGGGAAGAGTCTTGATCGTGGGGGCCGGAGGGCTTGGTTCTCCGGCAGGACTTTATCTGGCGGGAGCCGGTGTAGGAAAAATAGGAATCATTGATGCAGATGAGGTGAGTCTGTCAAATCTGCAGCGGCAGATCATACATCGTAGCAGCAACGTTCATGAAAATAAGGCAATCTCTGCAGCCAGAGCCATGAGGGAACTGAATGACACCATTGAATATAAGGTTTATACGGATTTTTTGACAGCAGAAAATGTGGAAGAGATCGTGGCGGGCTATGACTTTGTCATTGATGGTGCAGATAATTTTGAGACAAAGTTTTTGATCAATGATGCCTGTGTGTTGCTTAAGAAAGCTTTTTGTCATGCCGGAATCCTGCAGTTTCAGGGACAGCTGATGACTTATGTACCGAAAAAAGGACCATGCTACCGGTGCATTTTTGAGGAGATACCTGCTCCGGGAAGTGTGCCAAACTGTTCACAGGCAGGTGTGACCGGAGCATTAGCGGGTATTATTGGCAGTATGCAGGCGTTGGAAGCCGTCAAATATCTGACGGGAGCAGGAGAGCTGCTGACAGGGAAAATATTGCAGTTTAATGGATTAACCATGAAAAGCAGGATACTGAAGTTCCCTCGAGGCAATCGCAGCTGCAGAGTCTGCGGGGAGAAAGCAGATATCAGAAGCGTCCGGGAAAATCGGGAGGAGTATAGAAGGCAGGGTTATTGTTTTTTCTTATGATTGGTTATAGCTTATTAGTAGTATGCAAACACCTGAAAAAATGGTAACATCCTAAAATACAATAAACATATAGGAATACTATGATATAGAAAGGTGGAATACATATGTTTCAGGATATCACTGCGATTTTTAGAAAAACAGATATAGAAGATTATCTGGAGGCTGCCATCCAAACGGCAGAATATATTAGAAAACACAAGATCAGTACACCGGAGGGAAGTTATTTTCAGATCAGCGGCACAGAGGGTAAGGTGCCGGATTCTGTGGAAACTTCCTTTTTAAGTGAGCGCTCCCTGTATGCGGGAAGCGCCGGCATCGGTTATTTTTTCCTTCAGCTATACGAGGTCACGGGAGAGAAAGAGTGGCTTGAAGAAGCCATTGAGGCAGGGGAATATCTGCTCCATACTTATCGCAAAGAATCAAGTATGAATCCGGGATTTCATACAGGTACCTCCGGAGAAGGCGCTCTTTTGCTGTTGCTCTATGAGAAGACAAAAGAGAAAAAATATCTGGAGCATGCCATCCGGATTGCAGACGATATTTATGAGGTGGCTGCGAAAGATGAGAAGGGAATCCATTGGGACGGCTATTCTGATTTTATGGGAGATGGCGGTGCCATCATTTTCTGGTTATTGGTGGCAGAAAAAACAGGCGATTATCAATATATCCATTATGCCGGAGAGGTGTTGGATTCTATTTTGACATTAGGCGTGAGTGCCGATAACGATTCTCTTTATTGGAAATTATTTGATCCCCATGTTTATTTTAAGACCGTACCGGCAGGAGGCATCGTGCCGAATTTTGCTCATGGTACAGCGGGAATCATCTATCTTCTGGTAAAATATTATGAGGTGACAAAGAAAAAAAGTTATCTTGATGCGGCTGTAAAAGGATATCGTTTCCTGAAAAAAATTGCGATACAAGAGGGAGACGCGGCCATCGTCCCTTATATTTATCTGGAGGGGGAAAAGAGAGCCTATGATATTCTGTATCTGGGATATTGTCATGGTCCGGTAGGAGATGGTATTGCAATTCTGGAGTTGTACAAAGCAACAGGCAATCAGGAATATAAGGATTTCTACGATCAGTTGACTAATGCCCTGATTCAGGCGGGAGTGCCCCGTAAACGTTCTGCCGGTTATTGGAATGACTGCCTGTGCTGTGGTTCTGCCGGTGTGTTGCTGCACTTTTTAAAAGCAGGGGAGTCTCAGGAAAAATATCTAGCATACGCCAGAGAAACAGCGGATAAAACGGTGGCAGATGCCTATAAGGATCAGGAAGGATACCGGTGGTACAATGCGTGGACACGCATTAAGCCTTGGGATGTGGATCCCCATCTCGGTCTGTATGTAGGGGCAGCAGGCAGTGGCAGTGCATTACTGTCACTTTATGGCAAATTAAAGAATCTGCCAGTCACACCGTTATATGAGTACAGATGAAATGATATAAAGGTAAAACGTGTTATAGATTTTAACTATAAGCAGCCATAGCTATTTTGAAGTATGTAAAACAAAAAAATGTGATAAAATCCAAAACATATAAAACATATAGAAATACTATGAGATAAAAGGAGATACTGAAAATGGGAAAAATATATAAGAGCATCACAGAGTTGGTGGGACATACCCCACTTGTGGAGTTGACAAATTATGAGAGCAAACATGGATTAAAGGCAACCTTGCTTGGAAAGCTGGAGTATTTCAATCCGTCGGGAAGTGTCAAGGACAGGGCAGCATTAAATATGATTGAGGAGGCAGAAAAATCAGGAAAGTTGAAACCGGGTCAGACGATTGTGGATAATACAAGTGGAAACACCGGAATTGCCCTGGCGGCCTTTGGTCACGCAAAGGGACATGAGTTTGTCACCTTCCTGGAGCCGGGGGTATCGGTAGAGCGTGAGTATATTTTCAAGGCTTACGGTGTAGACCAGTATTGGTTTACAGATATCAGCGACAGAGTGAAGGAAATGCTGCAAAGCGGTGCGCTGGACATTGGAAAATTGGAAGAGGATGTGCAGAAATATGCGGATGAGCACGATTATTTCTACATCGACCAGTGCAGCAATGTGAATAATGCAGAGGCACATTATAAGACCACAGGTCCGGAAATCTGGGAAGATACAGAAGGAAAAGTGGATATTGTAGTGATGCTGGGAGGAACCGGTGGTACTATCTCAGGTCTGAGCAAATATTTTAAGGAAAAAGATGAGAAGATTCAGATCATCGCTGTTCAGCCGGGCGTAAAATCAAGACTGGATGAAAACAATGAAACAGGAAACACCATTGACGGCGTCTTTCCTCTTTTGGATGGCAACGGCAATTTCATTATTCCGTTGATTAAAAAATATAATGCTGCGGTGGATGAAGTGATTGATGTGACGGCAGAGGACGCTTATGCAACCGGAAGGGAACTGGTAAGAACAGATGGTATCTTCCTGGGACAGTCGGCATCTGCAGCACTTTGGGCAGCAACCCGGGTGGCATAAAGTATTCTTACGCACAGCAATATATCGAAAGGGAGAAAAGATATGACACTGACACAGTTAAAATATGCCATCATCATTGCCAATGCCAAGTTCTAGAATTAGTGAAAAAATAGTGGAAAGAGACACTACCGGTAATAGAGAAATTCTATTGCTAGTTGTATTTTTTTGGTATTATTCTAAATCATACTAAAATGCTATACTTATTTTGAATCATGGAAAAAGAATAAAAAAATGGGAATGATAGGAGGTCGGAGAATATGGAAAAGGAGATTCAGACGCGGTGTATCCATTTGGAAAATGATGACAGGAGCAATGTCTATGGGGCAATCAGTTATCCCATCTTTCAGACAGCTACCTTTGCCCATCCGGGGGTGGGAATGAGTACAGGCTATGATTACAGCAGGGCAGGTAATCCTACCAGAGAACAGCTGGAAAAAACAGTGGCTTCACTGGAAAGCGGAAGAAGGGCATTTGCCTTCTCCAGCGGAATGGCAGCGATTACTGCAGTCATGGAATTGTTTGAGCCGGGAGACCATATTATTACAGACAGTGACCTCTATGGAGGCAGCATCAGACTGTTCAACACCTTATGCGCAAAAAATCAGATTGAATTTACCAGCGCAGATCTGAGCGGAGATAATTGGGAGCATATCGCACAGGACGGTAAAATCCGGTTAGAGGAGCTGATACAGCCAAATACCAGAGCAGTGTTCATTGAGACGCCTACCAATCCAATGATGAATGTGATTGATATTCAGAGGCTGGGGGAGTATACGGCAAAGCATGGGCTGTTGTTAATTGTGGATAATACTTTTTTGTCACCTTATTTCCAGAATCCCCTGAAGCTGGGGGCAGATATTGTGATTCACAGCGGTACAAAATTTATCAGTGGACACAATGATGTGCTGGCAGGATTAGTGGTGGCTGACAGGGAAGACATCTGTGATAAGATTGGATTTAATCTTTTGTCAACAGGAGCGTGCCTGTCTCCTTTTGACAGCTGGCTTGTATTGAGAGGAATTAAAACCTTAGCCGTCAGAATGGAAAAGGCACAGGAAAATGCCGGAGAACTGGCAGACTGGCTGGAACAGTCGGGGTATGCGAAAAAGGTTATCTATCCGGGAAAAAAAGAACATCCGGGATACGATATTATGAAGAAACAGGCCAGTGGCTTCGGAGCCATGATTACGTTTGAAGTGGAGAGCAGAGAAATCGCAAGAGAGGTTTTAAAACAGGTAAAACTGATACGATTTGCAGAAAGTCTTGGGGGAGTAGAGACGCTGATTACTTATCCGGTAACCCAGACGCATGCCGATGTGCCGAAGGATGTGCTTAAGAAAAATGGTGTGACAGACAGAACCCTTCGGTTGGCGGTGGGAATCGAATCGGCAAAGAATTTGATAGAGGATCTTGGCAGAGCGTTAAAAGAAGCTGGTCAATCCGGTTAATATTTTAATTCGTTTACGATAAGTGGAGGTTCAATATGGCAGAAAAAAATCTTGATTTTGACAGGATAATAGATAGGAAAAATACCAATTGTCTTAAATATGATTTTGCGGCTCGCAGAAATAAACCGGAGGATGTGCAACCGTTGTGGGTGGCGGATATGGATTTTAAGACTTCCTCTTATGTCCAGGAGGCTATTATAAAGCAGGCGGAGCATGGGATATTTGGCTACAGTGAAGTGAGAGAAAAGTATTTTGAGGCACTCTATGGTTTTATGAAACGCCATCATGGCTGGGAGATTAAGAGAAGCTGGCTTGTAAAAACACCCGGGATTGTATTTGCGCTTGCCATGGCAGTTAAGGCATTTACCGATAAAGGGGACGGGGTGCTTGTACAGCTTCCGGTGTACTATCCTTTCAGCGAGGTGATTGAAGATAATCAGAGGCGTGTGGTCAGTAATACAGTACTTCAGGATGAAAATGGAAGATACTATATTGATTTTGAGGATTTTGAGAATAAGATCAGACAGGAGAGAATTAAGCTGTTTTTCCTGTGTAATCCCCACAATCCTGTGGGAAGAGTATATACTGCAGATGAGCTTACAAGGCTGGGAGAAATCTGTCTGAAATATGGAGTGACAGTAGTCAGTGATGAGATTCATCAGGATTTTGTGTTTAAGGGAAGACATACGGTATTTGCAGGTTTGAGTAAAGAATTTGAAAGTATCAGTATTACTTGTACATCGCCCAGTAAGACTTTTAATATAGCAGGTCTTCAAGTTTCCAATATATTGATTCCTGATCCGGGACTCAGGAAAAGATTTAAACAGGAAGTATCAGCGGCCGGCTATAGTCAGTTAAATGTGATGGGACTTGTTGCATGTGAAGCCGCATACAGAAATGGTGATGAATGGTACTATGCCATGCTGGACTATGTGAAGAAAAATATTGAATTTACAAAAGAATTTGTTAAAGAAAAATTACCGGGTGTCAAGATGACAGATTTAGAAGGTACCTACCTTGTGTGGCTGGATTTTCGCGCCCTTATGCTCAATGCAGAAGAACTTGAGCATCTCATTGTACATAAGGCTAAGTTATGGCTTGACAGTGGCGATATTTTTGGAGAGGCAGGAAGAGGTTTTCAGAGGATTAATGTTGCCTGCCCGAGAGAGAGTCTCAAGGAGGCACTTCTAAAATTAGAAGAAGCCATAGCTGATATTCACAGGCTGCCTGAAAAGAAAAAATAATTGACAAAAATATGACGATGTTTTATAGTATTAAAATGAATTAATCATATAGGAATGATATGAAATGAAGCCATGGGTGAAAGGAATATGAGTATGAATCAGAGTACTATTGATGAGGCAATATATAACAAGTATATTGCACCGACAAAATTGAAAAAGGAAAGATACGTTGGCATAGAGATAGAAATGCCGATTGTCAACTTAGATAAACAGCCTGTGGATATAGAAAAAGTATTTGATATGTCAAGAAATTTTCAGACCGAATTTTCGTTTGATGTCTGTAGTGAAGATGACGATCACCATGCGAATGCCATGGAATCCCCTTTTACGAATGATAATTTATCCTTTGATTGTTCCTATTCTAATCTTGAATTGTCCATGGGAAAGGGGAAAAATATCCATGAACTAAAGGAGCGTTTTGATTCATATTACACCTTTATCAATCATTATTTTGAAAAATATCATTATACGCTCACAGGAATGGGAATTAATCCATATTATAACATCAATGAGAACAAACCTGTACCAAATGAGAGATACAGAATGTTATATCATCATCTTCATACGTATAAAAAATATAAAAATGAAAGAAGGATATTTCATGACTATCCGGAATTTGGTACATATACCAGCGCTTCTCAGATACAGACAGATATATTTTATCACGAACTGATTGATGTGCTCAATGCATTCACAAAGCTGGAGCCGTATAAAGTGCTATTGTTTGCTAATTCACTTCATCCGGATGAGGCAGAGTATCTCTGCTCGAGAAATATGTTGTGGGAGTACAGTATGCAGGGATATAATCCGCATAATATCGGAATGTTTGAGGAAGAACTGGGCAGTATTGAAGAATTGCTGGAATATATAAAATCTACAAGTATATACTGTGTCATGAGAGATGGAAAATATATTAATTTCAAGCCGACAGTGATTGACGATTACTTGAAGCGTGATAAAATGGAGGGGGAATTTTTTGATGGTAATGGATACAGGAGAACGGAATTTGTGCCGGATATAGCAGATCTTGCCTACTTGAGAAGCTTCAAATTTGAAGATTTGACATTTAGAGGAACCATTGAGTTTCGAAGCATGTGCTGCCAGCCGATTCAGGACAGCATGTCCATAGCAGCATTTCATATGGGATTAATTGATAATGTGGGAGAATTGGCACAAATATTGAACGAGGACAGTGTTTTATATACGCATGGCTATAATGCCACAGAGCTGCAGAAAATGATGTCAAAGGTAGAACTTCCGGAATTTGTTAACAGGGAGAAACTAAAGGGACAGTTGTTAAGGCTGATTGACCTGGCAGACAGAGGATTAAAAAAGAGAGGTTACGGGGAGGAAAAATATCTGCTTCCACTGTATGACAGGGCAGAAAAACTGTCAAATCCTGCGAGAGACATGCATGATGGTTTAATGAAGGGCAGATCGGTAGAGGATTTTATAAAAATATATTCGTAGTATGAAAAGGTGGTGCTTCAATGTGTGAATTGCTTGGTATCAGTGCAAAGACACCGGATGATTACAGAGAGGTTTTGAAAGCGTTTTATCGACATAGTAACACCAATCCTCATGGATGGGGAATGATGTATAAGTCTGAAAATAAACTAAATATCATAAGGGAAACGGTCAGCGCCAATGAGAGTAAAATTATAGGTGGCATTGTAGACAATCTTGAAAAGCAGGATATCATGCTTGCTCACATAAGATATGCCACGGTGGGTGCCAGAAGACCGGAGAATTGTCATCCGTTTGTCAGGAAAGATATTTCAGGAAGAGAATGGACACTGATTCATAATGGAACCGTATATTCAGGGAGTAGACTCGGAAAGTATGTTTCAAGTCAGGAGGGAGATACTGATTCAGAAAGAATATTGATGTTTTTTATGGATGAGATGAACAAAGCGATAAAAGATAATGGAGGGAATCTTGAGGAAAAGCAGAGGTTTGATGTTATTGACCGGGCTGTCTGCACAATCACCAAGAGAAACAAAATTAATCTGATGATTTATGACGGAGAACTTTTATATGCACATAAAAATATGAAAAATACGCTTTCTTTTAAGAGACAGGGGGAGGGGATTATTCTGGCTACAAAGCCGGTGGATGAGGATAATTGGATTCCTCTGCCGATGACAACACTTCTGGGATTTAAAAACGGAAAGTTAATCTATCAGGGGACAAATCATGGAAATGTGTTTGTATCATCGCTTGAAAATATCACGCAGTTTGATGCAATGAACATATAACCTTATGAGGATGGAAAAGTATACAGACATCTCACTTGATGGTTTATCAAAGCTGAGGGTAGGGACGTTATGAAAACAGTTAAGGGAAATGCGGAAAGGGTGATACATATGTTGCATGCGGATAATGAGTTAATAAGAAATTTATTATTGAAGGGGAACTTCGGATTGGAGAAGGAGAGCTTAAGAGTCTGTGAAGATGGATTTTTTGCACATTCCGACCATCCTTTTTTGGAGGATGAACATATAGTCAGGGATTTTTGTGAGAATCAGACAGAAATCAATACCCCGGTGTTTGAAAACGCAAGGGAAGCAGTGGATTGTCTTGAACAGTACAACAGAATAATTGAAAAAAGATTAAGTGAGCTTCCTGAAAGAGAATACTTGTGGCCTTTTTCCAATCCACCTTACATTAGAAATGAAGAGGATATTCCGATTGCCAAATTTTATGGCGGAAATTCTTCCAAGACGGTTTACAGAGAATATCTCTCAGACAGATACGGAAGATATAAAATGACTTTTTCTGGGATTCATGTCAATTATTCTTTTGGAGAGGAGCTGCTTTTGGAAGATTTTAAGCTTAGCGGAGAAAAGGATTTTAAAGAATATAGAAACAATCTTTATGTGGAGCTTGCCAAGAAAGCCGCCATGTATGGATGGATTATGGTGGCTGTCACAGCAGCGAGTCCTCTGATGGATGCATCATTTGTTGAGAAAAAAATGTATGATGTGGATAACTTTAATGGAATGGCATCCACAAGGTGCAGTGAGCTCGGATATTGGAATTTTTTCTCTCCAATCTTTGATTATACGGATATCGGTGCCTATGCTGACAGTATCAAAGGTTATGTTGATGAAGGTCTGATCAGATACCCTTCTGAGTTGTATTATCCGGTAAGATTAAAGCCGACCGGTGAGAATAATCTTGAGACCCTTAAGAAGAATGGTGTCAATCATATAGAACTCAGAATGTTTGACTTGAATCCTCTGGCAGAGGAGGGTGTGGAAGTAAAGGATATTATTTTTGCACAGCTTTTTCTTGTTTGGCTTGCGGGTACCGCTGCAGTGGAAATTACACCAAAGGATCAGATACATGCCGTACAAAATTTTAAAAATGCCGCACATTACGATTTAAAGACTGTTAAAATTATCCATCCCAGTGGAAAAGTAGAATCTGTAGCGGACGCTGCATTAGAGATTTTGGAAAACATGAAATTGTTTTATCGTGATTTTCCGGAAGAGATAAAAGAGGTATTGAATTTTGAGGAGGACAAATTTATCAATCCGGAAAACCGCTATGCATGGAGAATTAGAAGGGAATATAATGACGGTTTTGTGAAAAAAGGGATGAAGCTCGCTAAGGAAAGGCAGAATCGGAAGATAGGCAACGATATTTGACTTTACTCCTGAATTATAGTAAAATGTTGCTTAAAATGAAAAGCGTTGTTATTCGGACGGATACCGATAAAGGTGCTTTCTATTAAAGTGATACCGTGCGCAGGCGGACAGTTTAGGCTGTCCGCCTTTCATTGTGCTGTGACATCACAAAGAGACTTGATAAAATGGAAACAATCCTATATAATCATAAACAATACAAGAAAGACGAAGAATAAATGCACAGGAGGATGTAGATATGTTAAATTCAGTTATTTTAATAGTAGGCGTTGTCGTGATGATTGCCGGCTGGCTGCTGGAATACAATGATACACGACTAAAACAGCAGAAAAGCAAAAAAATGAATATCATCGGAACAGTAGTAGGAATTATTTTAATCATTTTTGCCAATAGTTTTACTATTATTCCAACCGGTTATTCCGGTGTGGTAACATTTTTCGGGCAGATACGGGAGGAGACGATTCCAAACGGATTCAATTTTCATCTTCCGTTTGTGGAGCAGGTTGAACAGGTATGCAATAAGCAGCAGGATATTACATTTAATGGGCAGATTTGGAGTGAAACTAAGAACAGAACAGCGATATATTATGACGCGGTAACCGTTACCTATCAGATATCAAGTTCAAAATCCGCGTGGATTTGCGCTAATATTTCTAATTATGAAAATAATCTGGTAACACAGTCCCTTATTGCATCAGGTATTAAATCAAGCAGTAAAGAACTGGAAGATGAAGATGCTACTAATCGTAGCAGGATAGAGCCGCTTGCAATGGAAAAGATTCAGGAATCGTTGGATAATAAATACGGGGAAGAGACAATCATTGTCAATAAAGTGGTAATTGGAAATGCGGATTTTGATGAAAGCTATAATAATGCAATTGCGGAAAAGCAAAATGCCCAGCTGGCGTATGAAAAACAGCAGATAGAGAATCAAAGATTGATAGAGCAGGCAGAGGCTGAAGCAGAAGCAAAGAAAATTGCAGCGCAGGGAGAAGCAGAGGCTAATGAGATTTTGACGAAATCGCTTTCCAAAGATATTTTTACACAGATGATGCTGGACAAGTGGAATGGAGAGCTGCCTAAGGTTGTAGGGGAGGGCAACACTGTGTTTGACATTACCTCCCTTTTAGGACAAAATACATCGTCAGGACAGAGCGGGGCTGAACAGAACGATGCGGCACAGAATTAACACTTTAGCGGTGTATTTTACGAAAGGAGTGCGAAACAGTGATATTTCCTGATTATATCAAAAGCAATGGCACGATTGGTGTAACAGCCGTCTCAGACGGTGTGGGCAATGAACTTGATAAGAAAAGATTTTTAAACGGAAAGGACATGCTTGAGAAAAAAGGGGTACGGGTACAGTTCACAGAAAGTGTATTTCAGGTTACGGACAAAGGAAGAAGTGCCGATGCAGTGACAAGGGCAAAAGAATTAAATGGTCTGATACGGGATAAAAATGTTACGGCAATCGTCTCGGCAAAAGGCGGTAATTTTTTAAATGAAGTGATGGAATATGTGGATTTTGAGGAAATGTGCAGGCAGCCAAAGTGGTTTCAGGGATATTCGGATAATACCTGGCTTACCTATGTTCTGACCACCATGTATGATATTGCTTCTGTTTACGGCAGTAATTTCGGAGAATTTGGAATGGCATGCTGGCATGAGAGTGTCAATTATAATTTTGATATTTTACAGGGGAAAAAGGTGGTGCAGAAATCCTTTACAAAGTATCAGAATGGATTTGCAGAGAGAGAGACGGGACTTGAGGGATATACAGAAGATACATGGGTTGAGTGGAAGCCTGACGCTGTCACGGCAAAAAAGGGGGAGAAACTTACTTTTAGCGGAAGACTCATTGGAGGCTGTCTGGATGTTCTGATGAATATACAAGGGACAAGGTATGATGCCACAGAGCAGTTTATCGAGAAATATAAGGATGATGGTATCATCTGGTATCTTGAGACCTTTGAGAGCACTGCTGAGAATATGATGATGTGTATGTGGAAATTAAGGGAGACAGGCTGGTTTAAGTATGTGAAAGGATTCCTGTTCGGGCGGTCGTTGTTTTACAGAGCTTCGATGGATACCTCTTATGAGGAGGCAGTTATGTATGCGCTGGGTTCACTGAATGTTCCGGTAGTTTTCGACTGTGATTTTGGACATTTAGGACCTCGTTTTACATTGATTAACGGAGGGATGGGAACGGTTGCGGTTGAAGAGGGAAAAGGTGAACTGGTACAAAATATTTAAGAATTATCAGAGAAAGGGAAGAAAAAGATGCCAATATTGGAATTACAGAATATTTCTTATCAGGTAGAGGAAGAGGATAATGATAAAGAAATATTAAAAGATATTAATTTAACACTTGAGCCAAACAAGTTCGTGGTCATCACGGGTCCGAATGGCGGAGGAAAGTCAACACTGGCGAAAATAATTGCAGGAATTGTGGCACCGGTGAGTGGCAGAATATTATTTGATGGTGAAGATATCACGAACCGGAGTATTACAGAGAGGGCACAGTTGGGAATCGGTTTTGCATTTCAGCAGCCGGTCAAATTTAAAGGAATCAAAGTAATTGATTTATTGAGAATTGCGGTAGGAAAGCATATCTCAGTGGCAGCCGCCTGTGAGTATTTGTCAAAGGTTGGATTGTGTGCCAAAGATTATATTAACAGAGAGGTAAATGCCAGTCTGTCTGGCGGTGAGTTGAAAAGGATTGAGATTGCTACGGTCATTGCAAGAAAGACAAAGCTGTCTGTCTTTGATGAGCCGGAGGCCGGAATTGACTTATGGAGCTTCCAGAATCTTATCAAGGTATTTGAAAATTTGAGAAGTTCTGTTGAAGACAGTTGTATACTTGTGATTTCACATCAGGAGAGAATACTGAATATTGCAGATGAGATTGTGGTAATAGCGGATGGAAGAATTACCGGTCAGGGAGGAAAAGAGGAGATACTTCCAACACTGATAGGAACGCAGGCTATGGTCAATGTCTGTAACAAGATGGAGGTATGAAAGATGGATGAGATTCAAAAAAGACTTTTAATGGAAATAGCAGATTTACACGGTGTGCCGGAGGGAGCTTATAATATCAGGGCAAATGGGCAGATGGCAGCCAGAAACACGACTGCCAATATTGATATTATATCAAAAGAAGATGGAAGCGGTATTGATATCAGAATCAGGCCGAACACGAAAAAAGAGAGTGTTCATATTCCTGTTGTGTTAAGTGACAGTGGACTTAAGGAAACCGTATATAACGATTTTTATATCGGTGAAAACAGTGATGTGGTCATTGTTGCAGGATGCGGCATTGACAATTGTGGAACACAGGATTCAGAACATGACGGCATTCACAGGTTTTATGTGGGAAAGAATGCAAAAGTAAAATACGTGGAAAAACACTATGGTTCCGGAGAGGGAGAGGGCAAGAGAATATTGAATCCGGGAACAGAAGTATATATGGAGAGCGACAGCTACATGGAGATGGAGATGGTGCAGATTAAGGGGGTTGATTCTACCGTAAGGAATACCATCGCCCAGTTGGCTGATGGTGCAAGGCTGGTAGTAAGTGAGAGGCTCATGACGCACGGAAAACAGAATGCCGAGAGTATTTACCGGGTGTACATGAATGGTGAAAATTCCAGCGCAGATGTGGTGTCACGTTCTGTTGCAAGAGATGAATCCTATCAGAAATTTGATTCGGGTCTGATTGGCAATGCGCCATGCAGCGGTCATACGGAGTGCGACTCCATTATCATGGACAAGGGAAGAATTCTGGCAGTTCCGCAGTTGGAGGCAAATCATATTGATGCAGCACTGATTCATGAGGCTGCCATAGGAAAAATCGCAGGGGAACAGATTATCAAACTGATGACACTGGGACTGACAAGAGAACAGGCAGAAGAGCATATTATAAATGGATTTTTGAAATAGGAATCATACAATGAAAAATAGAGATGTTGAAAACAGGAATTACATGAACGAAGCAATAAAAGAGGCTTATGAAGGAATCAACAAAAAACACGGCGGTCCCTTTGGCTGTGTTATTGTAAAAGCAGGGACAATTGTGGGGAAAGGTCATAATATGGTGCTGGTCAACAGGGATAGTACCTGCCATGGAGAGATGCAGGCAATCAGAGATGCGTGCAAAAATCTTGGCACATATGACTTATCGGGATGTGAGTTGTATACAACGGCAGAGCCCTGTCCTATGTGTCTTGGCGCAATTTTGTGGTCAAATATAAGAAATGTATATTATGGCTGTGACAGAAAAGACACAGACGGAATAGGATTCCGTGATGATGAGTTCTATGACTGCTTCTATGGGAAGAAAAGTATTTTTCAAATGACAGAGTGTGGAAGGCAGGAATGCCAGAAATTATTTCAGGATTATCAGAGTGATGCTGAAAATGAGAGATACTAAGCATATAGAAATGTCCTGCCATCACTTTGTCTGAGTCATGTGCTCATTGTGACAATGAGGTGGCAAGACATATGTTGGGAGAAAAGCGCTGTACCATTACTATTCACAGCCGCCCTCACCCTGTACCTTAGAAGAAAAAACGTCAGCCGCCGAGACGAAGCATTTCATCGATAGGCTTTTTGGCAAGGAGTCTTACCTCCTCCTCCATTTCGATGATTTCGCCTTCTCCATATTTTACGATATTATACACGTCAGCGAGTGTGGTAAGCTTCATGTTGCGACATACACATTCCTTTGAAAGCTCATAGAATCGTTTATCAGGACATTCCATCTGGAGGTGTTGCACAATACTGTTCTCTGTACCGATAATAAATTCACGTGAACTGCTTTTTTTGGCAAAGTCCATAATTCCGGTGGTGCTGCCTATGTAATCAGCCTGATGGTATACCTCCGGCTGACATTCCGGATGGACTAGCAGAAGCGCTTCTCGGTGGGCATCTTTTGCCCTTTTGACATCTTCTTTCGTCAGTCTTGCATGGGTAGGACAGCCACCATGCATCAGGTCGATTTCTTTATCAGGACATTGTTCCTTGATCCATGAACCGAGGTTTCTGTCAGGAATAAACAAAATCTTTTGATTATCAATATTGTTCACAATTTTAAGTGCAGAAGAGGAAGTAACACATACGTCACATACCGTTTTTAATTCGGCGGTGGTGTTGATGTAGGCAACCACAGTGGTATCCGGATGTTGTTTGCGGTAATATGCTATCATGGAAGGCTCTAATTGCTCTGCCATAGGACAGCCTGCCTCCGGATGGGAGAGATATACTTTTTTTTCAGGGGAGAGAATTTTACAGGTTTCTGCCATAAAACGTACGCCGCACATCAGGACATTTTTTTGAGGCGCGGTCGCAGCCTGCCTGCTCAGTCCGTAGCTGTCGCCGACATAGTCGGCTATTTCCCAGATATCATGGCTTTCATAGGCATGTACCAGTATACAGATATCATTTTCTTTTTTGATACGAAGTATCTCGTCCTGCATTTCTTTAATTGTCATATTGACCTCCATTCGGGAGAGGTACCTCTCCGTTTTTATTAAAATCTACCGGTTCATAATCTTGTAGTTTGGCAAGATAGCCATTTTTTTCCAGCACTGTATAAATTTCCTCTAATACCTCATAGGAATCGGCAGAAATGGTATGATAGTGGTAGCCGCTGGTGGCAGTGGAAAGAAGCTCTGATTTGCCGTTATGAATTTTCTCCATAAAATCGGCAATATCTTTTCGGGAGTGCACATTCATTTCCGCTCTGACAACCCCATATACCTTATGATAAATAAAGATATCATCGATAGAACCACCATAGTCAATGATTAGCTTCATTTCGGACTCGCACTGCTCCGGTGTATGATAGAGCTTAAATACACGGGAAGGGCGCCTGGCATGTGACAGAATATAGCCTTTGTTGGTGGATATGATATCAGTGCCGCCTTTTCTGAGTAATGCAATATCAGTGACAATCACTTGCCGGCTGACACCAAGTGCGGCGGCTATTTCAGAGCCCGATAAGGCTTTACTGCTTTTGTCCAGCATGGTAAGAATTTCTTTTCTTCGATTTTCACCGGTCATTTTGATACCTCCTTATGACTGTTCTTCGGGGCGGGCTTAAGTCACTTGACGGCGCTTTGTCTATATCGCATGCAGATTTTTGAGCGATATGTCTAATATCGGTGCGGAGTGGGTAAGGGCTCCGCTGCTGATATAGTCAACGCCAAGTGCGGTAAGACCGGCAATATTTTCCTTTGTTACATTTCCGGATACCTCCACTTCGGCTCGTCCGTCAATATATTTCATGGCTTTTTCCATTTCTTCATAATTCATATTGTCCAACATGATAATGTCAGCCTGTGCCTCGACGGCCTCCTCTACCATGTCCATGTTTTCTACCTCTACCTCAATCTTTCTGACAAAAGGTGCATAGTCTTTTGCCATTTTGACTGCTTTTTTTACACCGCCGGCAGCGCTGATATGGTTATCCTTGAGCATGACACCGTCAGATAAATTATAGCGATGATTATTGCCCCCACCGATTCTGACGGCATATTTTTCAAAAATACGATTATTTGGCGTTGTCTTACGGGTGTCAAGCAGTTTGGTTTTCGTTCCTTCAAGATACTGTGCGACCTGATGTGTGTAGCTTGCAATGCCACTCATACGTTGGAGATAATTAAGGGCAGTGCGCTCGCCGCTCAGTAAAACCCGCATGTCCCCCTTTAACCTCGCCATGAGTTGACGGTTGGTTACCCTGTCACCGTCTTTTACATAAAAGGTAACTTCTACTTCAGGGTCCAGCAGAGTGAAGACTCTTTCAAAAATTTGGAGACCACAGATAATACCATCCTGTTTGCAGATTAAGTCCGCTTCGCCAATACATTTTTCCGGCATCACGGAATTGGTCGAAACGTCTTCGCTGGAAATATCCTCGCGAAGTGCCATGCTGATTAGGGAATCCACATTTAATCTAAGTGTTACATCATTAAACATATCATTAATCCTCCGAAGTTTATTTATATGAGATGACGGGAGTGAAGCGTATCTGTGAAAAGCAGTTTTTTGACCATCTCCCGGTATTGTCTGCCTAGTGCAGAATAATTTTCATATTTACTGAGTCTGACAGTCTTTACGGCCTTTTGACAGAAAGTATTCTCTTCATAACCTGAAGTGATAGCGGCAGCGGCTCTGCCGGCAAATACCATACTTTCTAAGAGGGAATTGCTTGCCAGACGATTTTTGCCATGAACACCATTGCAGGCCGTCTCACCAATAGCATAGAGCCGGTTCATTGTGGTCATGGAGTCGTAGTCAACTTTTATGCCGCCCATAAAGTAATGCTGTGCCGGGACAACAGGAATACATTCCTTGAATACATCATAGCCTGCACTTTTACACTTTTCTACAATATTCGGGAAATGGGTGGCAAGCTCGTTGGGTTCAATAGTACGCATATCTTCCCAGACATGTTCGGTGCCGTCTTCTTTCATTTTGTTCTTAATTGCCTGCGTCAGTAAATCTCGTGGAATGAGTTCATCAACAAACCGCTGCATAGTTTTGTCATAGAGAACAGCACCTTCACCGCGAACCGATTCTGATATCAGGAAGCTTCTGTCCTCAGGTTTTTCTGAGTAAAGCGTGGTGGGATGAATCTGCACGTAATTAATATCACGCAGGGCAACCCCATGTCTGATGGCGATGGCAATTCCGTCTCCCGTAAGATGTCTGAAATTAGTAGAATGTCTGTAGAGCCCGCCGACACCGCCGGTGGCAAGTAAAGTGTAGTCGGCTTCTACAATCTGAAGACCGGGCTCCGGCAGCAAAACAGACTGTCCGTTACAGGTTAGTTTTGACTTGTCGGAAATTTTGATGATACCGCCACAGCACTGTCCGTCAGTCTCGAAGATGTCCATCAGTTTTATGTATTCCCCAAGCATAATATTCGGTCTTCTCCAGGCTTCGGCAAGCAGATGGCTGGTAATCTCTTTGCCGGTAATATCCTTGTGGTAGACAATTCTCTTGTGGGAATGACCGCCTTCCCTGGTATAATCAAAGCTTCCGTCCTCATGTCTGGCAAATTCTGCGCCTATGTCCAACAGGTCGTTTAGAATCATAGGGGATGATTTTATCATAATCTCTACGGATTTCGCGTCATTTTCATAGTGACCGGCTTTCATAGTATCTTCAAAGTAGCTGTCGTAGTCGGAATCACTTTTCAGTACGCACATACCGCCCTGAGCAAGAAATGAGTCATTAGCCGTGGCTTCTGATTTGGTAATTACCAGAATCTTTTTGTCTGATGGCAGCTTTAGTGCTGCATAAAGTCCTGAGCAGCCGCAGCCTGCAATTAAAATGTCTGTTTTCATATTTTTCCTCATTTCTGCGCTGCTTTTTACAGTATCATGTTTGTGCAGGCAGCGCGCAGACACAAACCTATCGGTGAATGATTGTGAATTAATCTATGTAGGATAATATAACATATAATTTTACAGATGACAAGACAGATGTAAAAAATATGGTAACAGGTCAGCTATGCACAGGTTTTGACAAAACTTCTTATATATGGTAGGATAACAGTTAATTTGATGATAAGATTTTAGAAAAGAGGGACAACATGAAAAAAATAGAACAGGAATTTTTTACGGGTGAGAGAGCACTTTTTGCCGCAGAAAATCTTGAAATTAATAACACCATTTTTGATGATGGAGAATCGCCTCTCAAGGAGAGTCATGATATAAAATTGACCAACAGCATGTTTAAATGGAAATATCCGCTGTGGTATTGTAAAAATATAGAAGTAATGGATTGTACATGGTTTGAAATGGCGAGAGCCGGTGTCTGGTATACGGATAACATCACGGTCTGTCATTGTATTGTGGAGGCACCTAAGAATTTCAGACGCTGTCATAAGCTTACCCTTTCACATGTTTCTTTTCCAAATGCTGCAGAGACATTGTGGAATTGTGATGAAGTGCGTATGGAACATGTTTTTGCAAAAGGTGACTATTTTGCCATGGGTTCCGGTGATATGAAGATTGACCATTTTGAACTGGTAGGAAACTACAGCTTTGATGGGGCAAGAAATGTAGAACTCCGCAATGCAAAAATGTTGTCAAAGGATGCCTTTTGGAATAGTGATAATGTGACGGTGTACGACACCTTTATTTCAGGGGAATATCTGGGGTGGAATGCTGAGAATCTGACGTTAATCAACTGTACGATTGAGAGCCTTCAGGGAATGTGCTACATAGACAATCTTGTAATGAAAAACTGTCGGTTGATTAATACCACCCTTGCCTTTGAATATTCTTCTGTGGATGTGAATATTAATGGAAAGATTGACAGTGTAATGAATCCGAAGTCGGGCATCATCAGGGCAGATCAAATTGAGCAGCTGATTATTGAAAAGGACAGAATAAATCCTGAATTGACAAGAATTGAGTGTCAATAGAGGATGACAGGTAAGGGAGGAATCGCGTTGCAGTATTGTTTTGATAAAATCATTGACCGTAGAAGTACCAATTCCCTAAAGTGGAGTGTGAAAAAAGAGGAGCTGCCTATGTGGGTGGCGGATATGGATTTTGAGACAGCACCGGAGATTAAAGAGGAACTCTTAAAACGCGCAGAGCATGGTGTGTTTGGATATGCCGATATCACAGGAGAGTGGTATGAGGCTTATATTGGTTGGTGGAAAAGGAGACATCATTTTGAGATACACAAGGACTGGCTCATCTATAGTGCCGGTGTGGTGCCTACCATGTCCAGTGTGGTGAGAAAGCTTACGACAGCTGCTGAAAATGTAGTGATTTTGACACCGGTTTACAATATATTTTATAATTCTATTCTGAACAATGGAAGAAATGTGCTTGAATGTGAACTGTTATATGACGGCGATGAGTATCATATTAATTTTAATGAATTAGAAAGCCACTTGAGTAATCCGCAGACCACACTTCTGATTTTTTGTAATCCTCATAATCCTGTGGGAAAGATATGGGATAAGGAGACACTTCTTAAGGTGGGGGAACTGTGTCTTCAATATCATGTAACAATTTTGTCGGATGAGATACACTGTGATTTGACAGAGCCGGAATGCGAATATATACCTTTTGCGACAGTGTCTGAAGAAATCAGTGATATCATTATTACATGTATTGCACCGACAAAAACATTTAATATTGCAGGACTGCAGACATCTGCCGTAGTTGTGAAAAATCCATTTCTGCGTCATAAGGTGTGGAGAGGGCTTAACACAGATGAGGTGGGTGAGCCGAACGCTTTTGCCGTTACGGCAGCCGTAGCTGCTTTTACCAGAGGAGAGCTGTGGCTGGAGGAATTGAGAAAATATATTTTCGAGAACAAGAAAGTGGTAAAAGATTTTTTGGAGCAGGAGATAGAAGAGGTAAAGGTGGTGGCTTCACAGGCAACATATCTGATGTGGCTTGACTGTCGGGAGGTTTTTCTTAATAAGCGGAAACATTCAGAGAAGGATGCGGCTGAAAATTCAGAGAAACTGGCCGGATTTATCAGAGAAAAGACAGGGTTATATTTATCAGATGGCGTTCAGTATGGAAAAGGCGGAGAACAGTTTTTGAGGCTGAATGTGGCATGTCCGAGGGAGACGCTTTTGGAGGGCTTACAGCGTCTGAAGAGAGGGGTGGATTCATATAAGGACTCATGACAGCAGAGGAATCTTAAAGTCGCTCATATATCTCTCTATTCCGACTGTCATTGAACAGATTATGAGTACACTTTTGCAGTATGTGGATACTGCCATGGTAGGACACCTGGGGGAGCAGGCAACGGCCGCGGTCAGTACCACAACCACTGTCAACTGGCTGGTAAGCAGTATTCCCTACGCATTGGGCATCGCCGTTCTCGCACTTACGGCAAAGGCATCAGGGGCGGGAGAAGAAGACAGAACCCGTTTGATTTCGGCGCAGGCATGTTACCTTACCGTTATCACAGGTATGGTAATGACTGTCATATGTCTTGGGTTAAGTCCTTATATTCCCACATGGATGCGGGCTGACAGAGAAATCAGAAAAAATGCCTCCATGTATTTTTTGATTGTCAGCATTCCAATGGTATTCAGAGTAGCCTCTATCATATTTGGTGCGGCTATCAGAGCTGTAAAAAACACAAGAACGCCAATGCTGGTTAATCTCGTTTCTAATATTTTGAATGTCGTCTTGAATATGATACTGATTTACGGGTGCAGACTTGGGGTGGCAGGTGCCGCGATTTCTTCAGCTGTCTGCTACACATTGTCAGGAAGTCTGATGGTGTTTTTTGCACATAAGCAGAGACTACTTTCATGGAAGAGGCAGGATTTACATTGGAATAAAACGGTAATGAGGCAATGCATGAAGATTGCCCTGCCGGCAGCAGGCAACAGTGTGACATCATGTCTGGGATATGTATTTTTTGCAGGGATGGTTTCCGGAATGGGAACGGTTGTTTTTGCAGCACATTCTATTGCAGTGACAGCAGAAGAATTGTTTTATATTCCGGGATACGGACTAAGAACAGCCGCCTCCTCACTGATCGGTAATGCGATTGGCGAAGGAAACAGGAAGAAAACCGTCGTGACAGAAAAACTCAGTATTGGGATTACAATTATGATGATGTTGATTAGTGGTCTGTGCCTGTATCTGTGCGCCGGTCCTCTGATGAGAGTATTTACGAATAGTAAAGAGGTGGCGGAGCTTGGGGAAGAGATGTTACGACTGATTGCCTTTACAGAGCCCTTCTTCGGTCTGATGATTGCTCTTGAGGGAATTTTTTATGGAATGGGAGAGACAAAAGCGATATTGGTGATAGAGACCTTTAGTATGTGGGGAATCAGAATATTATTTACCTTTCTGTGTACACAGATATGGAAGCTGGATTTGTATGCAGTGTGGTACTGCATGATTGCGGATAATGTCTGTAAGGCAGTATTGTTACTCGCAGTGTATCTTAGGAGAGAACATAAGGAAAAAGTATAGGTGGAGGTTCCTGCTTTGCAGGAATCAGTAGATAGTAACGAGAGATAAAAAAATATTGTAAATCCAATGCTTTAATGGTATTATAAGCAGGAAGAAGCCGCATTCTTCCGGATTCAGGCGAAGAACTGTACCTGTGAAGTGCAGAAGAATATATCATTGCATTGGCAATATGCAGGAGGTGTAAAAAATGACAATTAAAGATCAGGCAAGACTTATGAAGCTTGACAGTTCCAAAATGGCTGCGGTAAGTCTTGAAACCAGAAACAGAGTATTAGCTGCGATTGCAGAGGCACTGCTGGTCAATAAAGACAAAATCATCAGTGCCAATCAGGAGGATTTGAAAAAAGCACAGGAGGAAGGATTGCAGCCGTCTGTATTGAAGCGACTGAAGTTTAATGAGGAAAAGATAAAAGGTGTCGTTGATGGAATACAGGATTTAATCAGGCTGCCGGATCCGTTGAAAAAAATACAGTTAAAGAGAGAGCTTGATAAGGATTTGGTATTATTTCGTGAATCCTGCCCTATCGGTGTCATTGGTGTTATCTTTGAATCAAGACCGGACGCAATGGTTCAGATATCGTCTCTCTGTATCAAGAGTGGAAATTGTGCCATATTAAAAGGTGGAAGTGAAGCGATGAATACCAATCGGGAGGTATTTCACATTGTATACGAAACAGCGGTCAGAGAGGGACTTCCAAAAAATTGTATGATTCAGATAGAAGCAAGGGAGGACATCGGAAAACTGTTAGAGTGTCATGAGTATGTGGATTTGATAATACCGAGAGGTTCAAATGCCTTTGTTCAGTATATAATGGAGAACACAAAGATTCCGGTCATGGGGCATGCTGATGGTATCTGTCATGTTTATGCGGATAAAGATATTGATATAGAGAAAGCAGTTAAAATTATCATTGATTCTAAAACACAGTATACAGCAGTGTGTAATGCGGCAGAGACACTTCTTGTTCATAGAGATATTGTAGAGAAGCTGATGCCGGTGCTCTATCAGGCATTTAAGGAAAAGTCGGTTGAGGTACGTGGAACTGATGAGATTAGAGATGTAATCGATTGTGGTACGGCTACGGAGGAAGACTTTTCAACGGAGTATCTGGATTTAATCATATCTGTGAAGGCAGTGGAAAGCGTTGCAGAGGCAGTGGAGCAT
The DNA here is from genome assembly GCA_902767015.1 of uncultured Lachnospiraceae bacterium. Classification (GTDB taxonomy): domain Bacteria; phylum Bacillota; class Clostridia; order Lachnospirales; family Lachnospiraceae; genus Bovifimicola. Next base: position 39,996 of record CACXFV010000007.1, read on the forward strand.
ATTAACCGGTATGGTTCGCACCATACGGACTGTATTATTACTGAAAATGATGAGACAGCGGAGTATTTCATGAATTATGTGGATTCGGCGGGGGTGTACAGGAATTGTTCTACAAGATTTGCCGACGGATACCGGTATGGCTTTGGTGCGGAGGTAGGAATCAGTACGGGAAAGCTCCACGCAAGAGGACCTGTGGGATTGGAAGGGTTATGTACCTATAAGTACAAACTCTATGGAAATGGCAATATTGTTGATGATTATGCAAAGGGTGTCAGACAGTTTCATTTTAAGGATATAGATGTGTGACTTTTTTGTGATAAATCTTGAATTAATGGGTTTATTATGTTATCATACAGAATAAATTGGAACAGGTACAGAGAATCCTGTGTTTTACAACAGGTCATCATTCAATGTAGCGGTTAACAATTGCATATTAAATGTGAAAGAGTTTTTAAGAAAGGAAGGTTAGTATGGATAAGAAACTTTACGAACAGAACGACAGTGAGTATGGTAATTACAATGGCCAGCCGTATAACAATGGCGGTTATAACAACGGTGGATATAATAACAGTGGTTATAACAACGGTGGTTATCATAATGCAGATTATAGCAGTCAGTATAATCCTTATGAGGGAAATAATGGCTATAACAATGGTGGCTATAACAATGGTGGCTATAA
>CACXFV010000008.1 GCA_902767015.1 uncultured Lachnospiraceae bacterium
TAACTTAATCAATTTTTCTGCTGAAATACCGTAAGCGCAAGCATTTCAGCAGAAAAATTGTAAAGTTTAATTATGAACAGTTCCTAATAGAAGCTACACATTTAATGTTTAGGTGAATATGATAAAAGGTACAAAAAAAGAGTTAAGGAAAGGAATATTTTAGCTTGCAGCAGCTAAGATATGTAATGGTGGTTTATGAAAAATCTTACTTTGTCTACGATTGCAGAACTCTGTTCAGGAAAATTATTTTGCAACGATGCTTCTCTGGCAGGAACAGAAGTTGCAGGGATTGTCTCAGACAGCCGTCTTGTACAAAAGGATTATCTGTTTGTGGCAATCAAAGGAAATCAGGTGGACGGTCATGACTATATAGAGGATGCTTTTCAAAAGGGTGCCATGGCTGTTATTTCACAGAAGGAGCTTGAGACGGATCAGCCATATATCGTGGTAGAAAATCCTTATATTGCCGTTAAAAAAATTGCTAAATACTATCGTGAATGCCTTGATATTAAGGTAGTGGCTGTTACCGGAAGTGTGGGAAAAACCAGTACAAAAGAGATTATATCATCTGTTCTCAGCGAGAAATATAACACATTAAAAACCAATGGTAATTTTAATAATGAGCTTGGTGTTCCGCTCACAATATTCCGAATCAGAGAGGAACATGAGGTGGCAGTTCTGGAACTTGGTATCAGTGATTTTGGAGAGATGACCAGATTGTCAGAAATGGCAAAACCGGATGTTGCTGTGATTACCAATATAGGCTATTGTCATCTTGAAAATCTTGGTTCAAGAGACGGTATTTTAAAAGCAAAGACAGAAGTATTTCAGTATTTAAGTAAAGATGGTAAGATTATCTTGAATGGTGACGATGACAGACTCGCCACAATTAATGAGTTCGAAGGAATTAAACCTGTATTTTATCATTTGGAGAATAAGACATCGGGTATCTATGCAGATCATATCAAGGCGAAGGGATTAAAAGGAATTTGCTGTACATTACACTATGAGGATACGGCTATTGATGTGAGAATTAGTATTCCCGGAACACATATGGTCTACAACGCCCTTGCAGCGCTGTGCGTCGGAAAAGCATTTGGTCTTACTGATGAAGAAATAAAAAGAGGAATCGAAAAGGTAAAGCCGGTTGCAGGACGCAATCATATTGTGGAGAAGGATAATGTTACTGTTATCGATGATGCCTATAATGCCAACCCTGTGTCAATGAAGGCAGGAATTGATGTATTGACGACTGTTGAGGGAAGAAAAGTAGCAGTACTTGGTGATATGCTTGAGCTTGGGAAAAACGAAATTGCACTTCACAGAGAAATCGGAGAATATCTCGCAAAAACGAATATTGATGTTATTGTTTTATGTGGTGAACTCATGAATAATGCTTATACGTATCTGTTAAAAGAGTGTCCTGAAAAAAAATTATATTATTTTGACAGATTAAAGGAATTACTTTCTGAAATTGACCGCATAATATTAGAAGACGATACAGTGCTGATTAAGGCTTCTCATGGAATGGATTTTGCGAAAATTATACAGTATATCCGCTGACTGTATTGATGGGATTAATTACCAGTGTATTTGTTTTGAATCTCCATATAATATGACTGTAACATCTAAAAAGAACAAATTTATGGAGGTTAATTATGAATAACACAAGTTCAAACACAGGTTCTTCAAACAGAACAGCAGTACCAGAGGCTAAGAGTGCTATGAACAGATTTAAAATGGAAGTAGCAAACGAAATTGGTGTACCTTTGTCAGACGGTTATAACGGTAATCTTACTTCCGCTCAGAATGGTTCGGTAGGTGGTTACATGGTTAAGAAGATGATTGAGGCACAGGAAAGACAGATGGCTTCATCAGGTAACTAATCCTGTAGACCTCTAAGTTTTATAACCATAAAATCGCAGCATTGCGAGAAAGGGACTATCCTGTTTTTGTCAGGATAGTCCTTTTTACAATTAATGATATCTTTGATAATACAGATATGGCTGTATGGAGCAGGCAAATGTAACACCGGTACAGATAAACAGCTGCCATTTATGCCGGAATATCTTTTTGATTTCTCCACAGAACAAAATCTCAAACATGCTGTGTATGATAAAAATGCTGAGCAGGGTTGACAGAAGATAGAAGGGAACATTCAGCGAATAAGAGATAGGGTACGTCACTTCTGCCTGATATCCTGACAGGCTGCCAATAGCAATACCTGATATCACGGTGAAAAATATCTGTAAAGGTCGCTGTAATTGAGAAAAGGACAACACTCTTCCACAATTTTCCGTTCTTATCATTTTGTAAAGCAGAAAAATAACAGTAAATAATAATAGGGTGTATACCACAATTAATGGTATGAATTCAGTTAATTTGTGAAAATGATTCCTGAAATCATAGTAGCCATAACTGTCATAATCGGAATCAAAGGCAACCTTGAAATGGTAAACAAGATAAGCGGGCGAGAAGTTATCAATATCTTTCAATAGCCTGTATGCAATTGGATTGCCGTCCCCACTTTCTGCTATCAATTTCCATTCTTTGTATTTTGAGATCAGGGTAAGCTGTATAACCTGTACCAATATCAATGGAATGACATTAAATAGCACAAGAGAACACCAGTAGACCAGAGAGTGCCCTGTCATGATCATAAACAATACACAAAACGTATAACAAAAGATAAATACGAGAAATTCCACAAGAGTTACTAAAAAAATGTGAAACATCACATAACCGGAAGCACCATAAACACCGGCGATGATAAATCCGATGACCATATTGAGAATAAACGGTATGATAATACATAAAATACCGGAAATATATCTTGATAAAAAAATCCAATTTCTGCTTACCGGAAGAGAATAGACGAAGTCGATTTCTTTTCGTTCATGAAGATAATGGAATTGTCTGTAGGCTTCAATAAAGGACAGCATTACAATGATTAAAAATAAGGAATTACTAAAATCAAAAATTAACGAACCATTGATATAATGTGAAATATCACGACCATTATGTAAGTACGTTGATATACTTTTCATCAGTGATACATTACTTAAAAGAAAATACAGGATAAAATAAACACCTATTGTACCGATATGTCTGTGAATGTGTTTAAAATATAATTTCTTTAACATTGTAACCAACCTCCCTTGTCTTACTGATAAATATTTCTTCTAATGTTAAAGGTATCATCTCGTAAAATACAATATCCATTGATTGAAACCATGAATGAATAGTGGCTTCATTTCCCTCCAGTGTCATGGTGATAAGTCTTCCGTGATGCTCCTTATAAACGACAGATACACCGTCAGGGATTCCTGACGCGGATTCTTCAGCCGTCAGATTATCTTTTAAGATAAACTGAACCTTGTGAAGATTCAATTTCAGACTATTAAGTTCATCAGATAAAAGAACACCGCCTTTGTGCAATAATCCGATACAGTCACAGATATCCTCCAATTCCCGCAGATTGTGAGAAGATATAACAGAAGTGAGACCACGCTCCATCATATCGTTCGCAATGAGACTCTTCACCGTCTGTCTGATGACCGGATCAAGACCGTCAAAGGTTTCATCACATAGAAGATACTTTGTCCCTGCACAGATTCCTAAAATCATAAATAATTGTTTTTTCATTCCTTTTGAAAATCCATCGATTTTTTTGGAGGGATTAAGATCAAAATTTTCTAACAGAGATAAACATCGTTTCTTGTTAAAGCCGGGATAATAGGAACAGTAAAATTGAATTAAATACTTTGCATTAGCATTTTTGGGATAATATTGTTCATCAGAGATAAAGAAAAAATTGCTCTTCATCGTCGGATTATCATAAATATTTTCACCGTCTATAATAATCTCGCCCTGCTCAGGTTTGTAGATGTCTGCTATCATGCGAAGGAGTGTTGACTTTCCGGCACCGTTGGTACCCACCAGACCAAAGGTTTCCTTTTCTCTGATATGGAGGGTAATGTTATTCACTGCCTTAAAATCATCAAAATTCTTTGTAACATTTTTTATTTCTATCATCGGTTATCTATCCTTTCTTCTATTTTCCTGATACATTTGTTATAGAGACTGTTAATTTACTGTTGCTCAATTTTGAAAATTCATTTCATTTAAGAAGAGTGGTCTGCCTGCTTGATATGTTCATATATTTCCTCCGGACTGATATGGAGAATGCTTCCTTCTTTGACCAGTTCATCCAGCCTGTGAAACCAGTCCCGTTTCTGTTCTGTCATCAGTGTATCAATACATGAGACAAAACTTCCTTTACCGGAAACAGTATAAATGAAATCATCCTGTTCTAATTTGGCATAAGCACGTTGTATCGTGTTAGGGTTAACGGAAAGGCTGGTGGCAAGACTTCTCACAGAAGGCATGCTGTCGCCTTCCTTCAGAACACCGGATAATATCAGAGTTTTAAATTTTTCCGTCACCTGTTCGTAGATAGGACGGCGGTCTTTGTAATCCAATAGAATCATGGAATACTTCCTTTCTTATACTGGTAGATTTAATCTTTATTGTCTGACAGATGCTTCACAAACAGGCTGGTTGTATTTGCAGTCAGGATTTTGGCGGTGCATTAAATAAGGTATCTACTGAGGCATTTGCTGCATAAAATATGACTTCTGCCATGAGAATGAATAGTAAAATCATTAATAAGACCAGCTTTTTTTTCATAGATGCTCACTCCTTATCTTTCATCTGCGCCATTCGCAAAATGCACTATGCTACCCATAGTACCGTTGTTGCGCAACGAATTATATTTATAATAGTAACTGTATTAATAATATTAATACAGTTATAACACACGGTGATTGTTATGTCAAGAATAGATTTGTAAAAAAAGGACAATACTAATAGCAATGCGTAACCGTTCAGTCATGAGTAGAAACCATTGTAAAACAGTGATTTCCACCAAGGGCATTCAACTTCGGGAAAGGGAGTTTGCAAATGGCGCGTCTGAACTGTTACATTCACGCAATAGGCAGGGAGGTATGATCATGGAAATTCTGGTACCGTTAAATAATCCGGAGTGTCTTGAGGATTATATTCAGGCGGGAGCAAGGGAATTTTATTTTGGCTTTTATGATGAAGAATGGAACAGCAGATTTGGGGAGTATTCGGATATTAATAGAATGTCAGGCTATAAAAAGCTGGCGAATGCAAATACATTTGAAGATATCAATAACCTGATTGAAAACATCAGAAAGAAAAATGCTGATTCTTATATCACTTTTAACTCAGCATCTTATTCCAATGATGAATTAAAAAAACTGGAAGAATATATCGAAGCAGTCAGTACAAATAAACCGGATGGTATCATTGTATCCTCACCCGAACTGGCATTGCTGGTCAAAAAATATGATATTCCGGTAGTAATCAGTACAATAGCCGGTGTATACAATTCTGATATTGCTTCTTTTTATAACGGGCTGAGGGTGAAAAGAATTATTCTTCCAAGAGATTTAAGACTTGAGGAAATAGAAGACATTATTGCGCATAACAGACAGCTTGAATATGAAATATTCATTATGAGAAACGGGTGCAAATTTTCTGATTCTAATTGCCTGGGATTTCACAGAAAAGAAATGTGTTCCATCTGTGCCAATCTTGACAGGGCGACTGATGAAATTATTCTGGCAAAAGAGTGTGAAAACTTTGAAAACAGGAGTAATATAGAGTATACGGATATGCTGCTGAAAAATGATTTTCATAATTACGCCTGCGGTATGTGTGCTATCTATGATTTTGTAAAAATGAATGTGAATGCGGGAAAAGTAGTGGGTCGTTCAGATGACTGCCAATCTGTATGTGAGGATATAAGATTAATCAGTGCCAATATTGAACTGGCAAAAAAGTGTTCATCGAAAGAGGAATATCTGTGTCAAATGAATTTTCCGGAGGATAGAAGTGTGATGTGCACCAATGGAATGTCATGCTATTATCCGGAAGTACGCTTCTGAGGAATGCAGTATTTTAGATAATAATAAAAAATAGTGTTTTTGCAGGTAAGCTTTACAAGCCTGTTTTATATATTTCTGCATGGTGCGCTGTAGATGCAGATAAAGTCAGATAACGAATTGTGAAAAATACACAAATTTTTATAAAATTATTAATATTAATCGTTAAATACACAAAAAATATTTTTACCTCTATAAAGTAGTGTGTTGGAGGCAACATTGGAGACGAGGCTTGATGTTGATGAAAGTTATTAAAAAGAAGTAGTTCAGCTTTCCTATATTCAGATATAGGAAGGCTGATTTTTTTGAGGGTGGGAAGGATATTCTGCAAGTAATTTTGTGAAATTATTCTTTGCATCTATGGTGTTGTAAATGTCAGAGGGTTAAAATTATTAATGAACAGTTCCTTACTGCAACAGAAGTATATATGAGAAAACATGTGTTGGAATTTTACATTTAGGATTTTCTTGTAAGATTCTACTTCATATGATACAATCTTAAAGGTTATTTTGATGACTGCTTAAGAATATATAGGATACGGAGGGACAAAGATGGCTTGGTATGACGAGGCAATATTTTATCACATTTATCCATTAGGACTGACAGGTGCACCGACACAGAATGATTATGGTGAGCCTGTTCACAGACTCAATACATTGACTCCATGGATTGATCATATTAAGGAGATTGGCTGCAATGCATTGTACATCGGTCCGCTTTTTGAATCAGTGGGGCATGGCTATGAGACAACAGATTATAAAAAACTGGATTCAAGACTGGGAACCAATGAGGATTTGATTAATTTTGTAAAGATATGTCATGAAAAAGGCATGAAAGTTGTATTAGATGGCGTGTTCAATCATACAGGACGTGACTTTTTTGCATTTCAGGACATTAAGAAAAACAGAGAAAATTCAAGATATACCGGATGGTATCTGAATATCAATTTCTATGGAAATAATGAATATAATGATGGTTTTTCTTACGAAAACTGGGGTGGATACAATCTGTTAGTAAAATTGAACCAGAGAAACCCGGAGGTAAAAGATTATATTTGTGATATTATCCGGTTCTGGGTAAGTGAGTTTGACATTGACGGAATCAGACTGGATGCAGCAGATGTGCTTGATTTTGACTATATGAAAGCAATGAGAAATGTTGCAAATGAAGTAAAACCGGACTTCTGGCTGATGGGCGAGGTGATTCACGGAGATTATACAAGATGGGTTAATAGCGGTACACTTCACGCGGTGACAAATTATACACTTCATAAGGCATTTTATTCGGGCCATAATGACCATAATTATTTTGAAATTGCCCACACGGTAAAGAGGCTTTATGATATGGCCGGCGGAAATGTGTTGGGACTAAGGCTGTATAACTTTGTGGATAATCATGACGTGGAGAGGATTTATACAAAGCTCTCTAATAAGGCGCACATGATACCGGTTCATATCCTGCTCTACACACTTCCGGGTGTGCCATCCCTCTACTATGGTTCTGAATTTGGTATTGATGGAAGAAAAGAGAGAGGCTCTGATGCGTCACTGCGACCGGCACTTAATCTGGATGATTTTGGAAATGCAGTTCAGGATAATATTATCACAAAAGTGATTGCGGTACTTGGCAAAGTAAGACAGGATGTCAAGGCTTTATCATACGGAGGATACAGAGAATTATTATTGACCACAAGACAGTATGCCTTTTCAAGAAGACTTGACCGGGAGAATGTCATCATTGCTGTCAATAATGATGACAATGAGGCATGGTTCCATCTGCCGGCAGAGGGGGTAAGCGAATATATCGGTGTACTCTCCGGTGAGAGAATTAATGCGGAAAATGGAACCGTGAATGTGTGCATCAAAGCAAATTACGGAGACATTTTCCTCCCGCTAAACAGTGAGACAAAAGAGTATGAGCCTATTGCTTATAAAGAAATAGAAAAGGAAATCAAAAAAGAAGAGGAAAAGGCGAAAAAAGAGGAGCCGAAGCTGCCGGATCATGTAAGACCGGGTGTGTCTTATGAGGAGATGACAGTGGAAGAATTACAGCTCTCTATATTGGATAAGATGAGTAAGAATGGTCCGGTGACAGATCAGATGAGGAGAACTGTTTTGGAAAATGTTTATCATGATTCGCTTGTTAACTGGGTGAAGAGCTTTAGGTAAACTGTTACCTGTATTGTGAACCGGACATTGTATATGATTAGTGTCCGGTTCCTATTTTTAGGAGGAGTTAAAATATGTTGGAGACGCAAAAACAGCACATCTATATTGCCATAGACTTAAAATCCTTTTACGCCTCTGTCGAGTGCAATGAAAGGGGCTTAAATCCTCTTACCACAAATCTTGTGGTAGCGGACGAGAGCAGAACCTCTAAGACCATTTGTCTGGCGGTTTCACCATCATTAAAAAAATACGGAATACCCGGCAGGGCAAGGTTATTTGAAGTAGAGCAGAAGATAAAGGAGGTAAATGATAAGAGAAGGAGACAGGCACCCGGTCAAAGGTTTACCGGAGAGTCGGATAATGCGGCACAGCTTGAAGAAAATCCTTCCCTTGCTGTCGGATATCTGACAGCGACTCCCAGAATGTCGTTATATATGAAATATAGCACAGATATCTATCATATTTATCTCAGATATATCTCTCCCGAGGATATACATGTTTATTCGATTGATGAGGTGTTTATGGATGTTACGGGTTATTTAAACACCTATCATATGACGCCTTATGAACTGGCGATGAAGATGATGAAAGAGGTACTAAAGGAGACGGGAATCACCGCAACAGCCGGAATCGGAACGAATCTGTATCTTAGTAAGGTGGCGATGGATATTGTGGCGAAGCATATTCCGGCAGATAGGGATGGTGTCAGAATAGCAAGTCTTGATGAGATGGAATACAGAAAGCTTTTATGGGCACATCAACCGCTTACAGATTTTTGGAGGGTGGGCAGAGGTTATACAAAAAAGCTGAATGAAAATGGTATATATACAATGGGAGATGTGGCAAGATGTTCCATAGGTACGAATAGGGACTACTATAATGAGGACTTATTATACCGTTTATTTGGCGTGAATGCGGAACTTCTGATAGATCATGCGTGGGGCTGGGAGCCATGTACCATCGCTGATATAAAGAGTTATAAGCCGGAATCAAATAGTATCGGTTCCGGTCAGGTTCTCCATTGTCCATATGATTTTGAAAAGGCAGAGATTATTGTCCGTGAGATGACAGAGCTTTTGGCACTTGATCTGGTGGACAAGGGATTAGTGACTGACCAGCTTGTTCTCACGGTAGGATATGATGTGGAAAATCTGATGGATGCAAATAGAAGAAAGACATACAAAGGAGAAGTGACAGTTGATCATTATGGCAGAAGTGTTCCGAAGCATGCACATGGTACCGCCAGTCTGGACAGAAAGACTTCCTCTGCCAGATTAATGACAGATGCCATGATAGAATTATATCATGGCATTGTAGATAAAAATCTTTTAGTCAGGAGAATCTATGTGACTGCCAATCATGTAATCAGCGAAAAATCCCCGGACAAAGAGCAGAGGTTTGAACAGCTTAATCTGTTTACGGATTATGATGCGTTGGAGAGACAGCAGAAAAAAGAGAACCGGGAACTTGAGAGAGAAAAGAAGATGCAAAAGGCTATGATTTCTATTAAGCAGAAGTATGGAAAAAATGCCATTATTAAGGGGACGAATCTTAGGGAAGGAGCAACAACCATTGAGAGAAACAGACAAATTGGGGGACATAAAGAATAGCGAAAAAAATAAGAAGTTAAGAAGTTTTTTGTGAAAAAATGAAATAAAAAGTTGAGTAAAAAGATGAAACAGGAAATGAGGTCAGTATGAATCATAGTCAGGAAAATAAGGTTCGTTATGATGATATTATCAATCTTTCACATCATGTATCAGAGGTACATCCGAGAATGAGTATGAAAAACAGAGCGGCACAGTTTGCTCCCTTTGCAGCTCTTGCGGGATATGGCGAGGCCATAAAGGAGACGGAAAGATTAACAGACGCCAAGGTTGAACTGGATGAGAATAGTAAGGAGATTCTGGATGAAAAACTGCAGATGATACAGGAACAGTCCTACGCTCATCCGCAGATCACCATCACCTTTTTTCAACCGGACAAAAAGAAGGATGGCGGGGAATACGTGACATTGACAGGTAGATTCAAGAAGCTTGATCCATATGACCATTCGGTAGTAATGATGGATGGTATGAGGATAAAAATAGAGGATATTACAGAACTGGAGATATAGGTTGCTGGAGATATAGGTTGCTTGAGATAAATTCTAAAGTCATATTCTTTTCAGAACTTTCAGATATTAATTGTTGAAATAAACATAAATATTTTCTATAATTAATATATCAAAAGCAGACCATCAAAATTGCACACAGTGGGAGGAAAAAAATGAGTGAAATAAGAAGAAACTATAAGGACAGTCTTTTCAACAAGCTATTTGGGGATGAAGAACGATGTTTCTTGTCTTCTTGATAATTACATGCAGCTGACGGAGCATAAGAGTTCGGACTGCCCTAATATGCCTGTAAGGGGCTTGATGTATTTTGGAAAAATGTATGATAAATATATTAAGAAAAATAAACTGAATATATACAGTCAAAGATTGCTCAAAATCCCCACTCCTAAGTACTATGTACTGTATAACGGAAATGCCAATACTCCTGATATCATGAAACTCCGACTGTCGGATGCATTCATTAACAGAAGTGAAGAGGGCGAATTTGAATGGACGGCGACGATGGTCAACATCAATAAGGGACACAATGAAAAACTAATGAAATCGTGTCGTATTTTGGAGGAATACTCATTATTCATAGACAGGATAAAAGAATACCTCAAACAGAAGTGTAGTGTGGAAAATGCAGTACAGACAGCAGTAAATGACTGTATTAGAGATGGTATTTTGTCGGAATATTTAACGGCACATAAAGCAGAGGTGATAGGAATGTGTATAACAGAATATGATGAACAGGAAACGATGTATGCCTTTAAGGAAGAAGGACGACAAGAAGGATTACAGGCTCTTGTTAATAGCCTTAAAAAATTTATTACAGATATCAACCTGTTATATAAAGAGGTGATTAGTAATGAGGGTTTTGAAGATGTAACGCTTGAACAAGTTAAAAAATATTATTAGACAGCATATAATCACTTATGATACAGCTGGAAAGGATACTATATGAACAATAATGCAGTATTCAATGAATATCATTACTACTTTAAGGAAGATGGGTTTTATGCAGAGAGAATAAATGGTAATTCAGATATAGATATACATAGTGATACCAATCAGAATTCAGATGTGAAACCGGGCAGGAATGTAAATAGTGAATTAAAAGAAAGATTAACAGGTGATGAATGGGATATTCTTCTTGAAAAAGACCGATTCAGAGCACTGTATCTTTTTGGTTTTGAAAAATGTCCAAATGATATTGATGCAGTCGGGCGTTTCCTTTTTTATGTTTCAGCTTCATTTGTTGATGAACTGATAAAACAACCTGATATAGAGCTGCAAAGAGAGAGGTTAAAGATTGAACCGGCAGAGGAACTGCAGGATAAGATACTGGCAGCCCTGCCATTTGTCTATAATTCGGAATTAGTCAATGCTTCTTGGATTAAGAAAATATTTACTGAGCTGAATCATATTTTTCAAAATGAGGTGAAGGATTATCAGGGAAGTGTGGCATTTTATCTGGCAGAGAAAAATCACAATCTGACAGTTCCGGAGAGGATATTCTTTCATTTGGTGGAAAGCAGGAATACGGAATTGCCCTTTGCTTTTCTTGCTACATATGCTACCAGACTGAAAGGCGGGAGGGTGAAGCATGTTCCTCTGAAATATGCTTTGAAGGAATATGAGTACAGCAATGATAAGCTGTTAGAACTTTTGTCATGTCTTAACAAAGTAGCTGAGGCCTCCCCTCTTATTGGTGAATTTGTGGACAGTGGTGAGATGTTTCATCCTATAGGCCTGACAGCAAATGAGGCATATGCATTGTTAAAGGATTATCATAAGATTGAAGAAACAGGTGTGATATTCAGAATTCCAAATTGGTGGAAACGAAATGCTTCGGGCATCGGAATGACCGTCACATTGGGAGAAGAAAAACCGACATATATGGGACTTGATACCATCCTAACGATGACTCCTTCCCTTACTGTGGATGGTGTCGTTTTGACAAGAGAAGAAATTGAGAGACTTATGCTTGAAACAGAAGGACTGGCACTTGTTAAGGGAAAATGGGTCGTGGTTGACCATGAAAAACTAAAAGCTCTTCTTGACGCCATGGAGAATTATAATGGTGAAGTTACACTGTTACAGGCACTTCGCTCAGATATTGATATAACTGGCAGTAAGCAGGAGATAGATGTAGGTTCAGTGGTTACTAATGGCAAGTGGCTACAGGATTTACTGGGAAAAGTTCGTAATCCTGAAAAGCTTAAAAAGACAGTGCCCCCAAAGACATTTAAGGCCACACTCAGAAAATACCAGAGGGAGGGATATGAATGGCTCAGGTATATGGGAAATCTAGGGTTTGGGGCCTGCCTTGCCGATGATATGGGACTTGGCAAGACTGTACAGGTTCTTGCCTACCTTGAATATATAAGGCGAAAGGATAAGAATGCACATGTACTGCTTGTTGTTCCGGCATCATTGCTTGGCAATTGGGACAGAGAAGCAGAGAAGTTTGCACCGGACATGCCGATTGGACTCTTTCATGGAATGAAAAATGAGCAGATCAGGGAGATGTTGCAAAGCAGGGATGGATTACCATTCTTAACGATTACAACCTATGGAATGGTGGCAAGGATAGAAGAATTTAATCATATTGTATGGAATGTTCTGATACTGGATGAGGCACAGGCAATTAAGAATCCGGGCACAAAACAGACAAAAGCGGTAAAGAAGATTAAGTCGGAATTTAGAATTGCATTAACCGGCACTCCTATTGAAAATGAACTGACAAATCTCTGGTCACTGTTTGATTTCTTGAATAAGGGTTTGCTTGGAAGTTCAAAGGAATTTTCTGATTTTACGAAAAGCCTTAATAAGAATCCACAGGGATATGCAAAGATCAGGAACATGATATCACCATTTATGTTAAGAAGGATGAAAACGGATAAGAGGATTATCTCTGACCTTCCGGATAAGATTGAAAACATCGATTATATTTCACTATCCAAGAAGCAGACAGTGCTTTATCGCAAATATGTTGCAGAACTTGCACAAAAGGTAAACGAAAGCGAAGGAATTGAGAGAAGTGGAATTGTGCTGGGGGCACTCACAAAGTTAAAGCAGATCTGCAATCATCCTGACGAATACCTTGGTCAGGAGACATATGAGGCTAAGGACAGTGGGAAGTTTGAACGGCTTCGTGAAATATGTGAGGTGATTCAGAGCAGAAGAGAGCGGGTGCTTGTATTTACCCAGTTTAAAGAGCTGACGCCTTATCTGGATGATTTTATGTACAGTATTTTTCATAGAAAAGGTTTTGTTCTTCACGGAGGAACACCTGTTAAGAAGAGAAACGAGATGGTGGAAGCATTTCAGGGAGAGTATTACATACCATATATGGTTATCTCTGTCAAAGCAGGTGGGACAGGTCTTAATCTGACAAATGCCAATCATGTTGTGCATTTTGACAGATGGTGGAATCCGGCAGTGGAGAATCAGGCAACAGACAGAGCCTTCAGAATAGGACAGACGAAAAAAGTGATCGTACACAAGCTGGTGTGCAAGGGAACAATCGAAGAGAAGATTGATGCCATGATTCATGACAAGACAAAGCTTGCCAATGATGTGGTAGGGGATTCAGGCGAGAGCTGGATTACAAAAATGAGTAATGAAGAATTGATGAATGTATTGAGATTGGATAACTGATGAGGAATAATAAATGGATTGTTACCCTAAGTAATATTAATGTACTTTATATTTAAATAATCCTTTTGTCACTGGCATCATGACATATTACATTGCTTTGAGAAGTTTTTAATAAATTGCAGATATTACATTTTGCAGATAATATTTATCATATTTTGGAGGTGTTTGTATGAGCCGCTATTGGGAAGAAATGCAGTATGAACAGCCGGATACGGCAAAACTTAAGAAAAAGGCTGCTGATACAGCAAAGCGAGAAAAAAGTAAAGGAAAGATTTTGGAGCCTATATTAATAAAAGGGCGAAAAATCACACAGACATGGTGGGGAAATGCATGGTGTGAGAATCTGGAAAAATATGCAGATTACAGCAGTCGTCTGGACAGAGGTAAAAGATATGTCAGAACAGGAACGGTAGTTGATTTAAAAATTGAAAAAGGAAAGGTTACCGCGCGAGTTCAGGGACGGAGGAAAACACCCTATAAGGTGGAGGTTAGAATAAGCCCTATGTCTGAGATTAGATGTCAGGAAATCATCGAAATCTGTGGCAATCGGATACATAATCTGGAAACATTAGTTTCAGGCAATATTCCGGAAGAGCTGAAAAATGTATTTACAAGTGATGACGGACTGTTTCCAAAACCAAAGGAGATTGCCTTTAACTGTAGCTGCCCGGACTGGGCGATTATGTGCAAGCATGTGGCAGCTGTGCTTTATGGTATTGGTGCAAGATTTGACGAGGATCCATTGCTTTTCTTCCGGCTTAGAGGGATAGATGTTGAGAGGTTTATCAGTGTGACACTTGAAAGTCGTGTGGAAAAGATGCTGAAAAATGTGAATCATAAAAGTAATAGAATTTTGGATGATGGTATGGTAGGAGAGTTGTTTGGAATATAAAACAATATAAGTCTGGTGGTGATAAGATGTCTCATCATAAGGAAAGGCTAAAACCAAGAGATTTTTCAAGTATTGATATTGGTAAAGGTACACTTTCTGTTCAGATTAACAATAGAGAAAATAGTAGTAGAAGCTGCTTGCAGTCACATGAGAGAGTGACACTCAATTACCCGGAATAAGAAGCATTTGTCAGAAAAACAAATCACTAATGTAGTATTTATTATCGGCAATATATAAAAGAGGTTAAGTGTTTTGCATATAAAACACTTAACCTTTAGTCTTTAATATCTTTTTAGTGATGAAAATGCTGATTTGATAGAATTTGATAGTTGACTATGCAAATCAAGCAGAGGTTGTTAATTATTTTTCTGTCATCATCAGCATAATCTTATTACTGCGTTCAATGAACTTTGTCATTTCCTCAGGCGACAGCTGCTTGTGGCTGATTAATGCAAGGTCATAGAGCTGCTCACAGATTATATTCGTATTTTCGTCCTCTTTATGTGCCAGTACATATTTTACCAACGTGTTATTGGCATTCAGCACCAGCGTCACATCCTTGGCAAACATAGATGGATTCATTCCGGACATACCATACATCTTCATCATATCCTGCATACGTCTGGTTTCTTCTGATAATGTTACCATAGAAGAAATGTTTTCGTTCTTCAACTGTTCAACCTTGACATCAAGTTTATCGTTATTAAGTGCTTTCCGGAATATCTCCGTGAGAGCTTCCGAGTTAGCCTTAAACTCCTCGCTGTCCTTATCGGCATTCTCATCCTTGAAGGAATCATTTAAGTCAGAGTCAATTCTTAAGAATTTTACACCCTCATTCTTTCTCTCAAGATGTGTGATGAACGGCTCATCAATGTTGTGGTCAAGAATAATGGCATCAATGTTCTCCTCACGGAACATATTAATATACTGGCTCTGCTGTATCTCATCTGTGACATAGAAAATGGTATTTTTATGTTTTTCCTCATTTTCTGCAAGGCACTCAGGCAGTGTGAGATATTTTTTGTCAATATTCTTAAAGATGATGTAATCATTCATCTTCTCACAGAATTTTTCATCCTTTAAGCAACCGAATTTAATAAATGGTCCGATATCATCCCAGTACTTCTCATAGGACTCTTTTTCTGTCTTGCACATTCCTGATAACTTGTCTGCCACTTTCTTGGTGATATAATCAGAAATCTTCTTGACAAAACCATCGTTCTGCAGAGCACTTCTTGATACATTCAATGGCAGGTCCGGGCAGTCGATGACACCCTTTAAGAGCATGAGAAATTCCGGTATTACCTCTTTGATATTATCAGCGATAAATACCTGATTGTTGTATAATTTAATGGTTCCTTCGATGGTATCGTATTGTGTATTTAACTTAGGGAAGTAGAGGATACCCTTTAAATTAAACGGATAATCCATATTGAGGTGTATCCAGAATAAAGGCTCCTTGTAGTCATTAAATACCTTTCTGTAGAAGTCCTTGTATTCCTCATCAGTGCATTCATTAGGATGCTTTGACCAAAGAGGAGTAGTATCATTGAGTGGTTCAGGGCGTCTTAAAATCTTAGCCTTATTCTTGGCAGGAGAAATCTCTTTGATTTCCTTGGTGCCGTCTTCATTTTCGACTTCCTCAGTTTTGGCTTCTTCCACAATTCTTTCAATGACAGTATCTTTATCAGTAACCTCCTCCTCATCAATTGTATCATACTGAGGTTCAGCATTAGGGTTTTCAAGATAAATCTCTATCGGCATGAAAGAGCAGTATTTTGTGATGACTTCTTTTGCGCGATATTCATTGGCAAATTCCAGACTGTCTTCGTTGAGATAGAGGGTAATAGTAGTGCCACGTTCCGTCTTGTCGCTGTCAGACATATCAAATTCAGTTCCGCCGTCACATTCCCAATGAACAGCAGTAGCATCTGCCTTATAAGATAAAGTATCGATAGTTACCTTGTCAGAAACCATGAAAGCGGAATAGAAGCCGAGACCAAAATGTCCGATAATCTGGTCTTCGTTTGTCTTGTCCTTATATTTTTCAAGAAATGCCTCTGCACCGGAGAAGGCAATCTGGTTGATGTATTCGTCAACCTCATCAGCCGTCATACCAATACCGTTATCAATAAAGGTAAGCGTCTTGTCCTTAGAATTGGCGATAACCTTTATCTTAAATTCGTTGTCGGCAGGAATCTCATATTCGCCAATCATATCAAGTTTTTTTAACTTGGTGATGGCATCACATCCGTTTGAGATTAACTCTCTGAAGAATATGTCATGGTCTGAGTACATCCATTTTTTTATAATGGGAAAAATATTGTCACTGCTAATTGAAAGACTTCCATGTGTGTTTGTCATTTTTCATTACCTCCGCTTAAAATTTATTTGTGAAATTTATTCTGAGAGTAATTTTAATACGGTTAATCAAAAATGTCAAGAAAAAAAATAGCACTCATCAAAGACGAGTGCTAACAGTGTTGCAAATATGCTTAGGTGTGTTTGGCAGTAAAATGTTTGTGCATTTACACGAACAACAAATAGTAATTTATTTACTACATTAAAAAGTGTAATATGGAATAATTAGGATTTTTTTATGGCAAAAGATGTTGTATAATAATGATATAATGCTTCAGTCTTACTGAAACTTTTACCAATCAGGAGGGAAAATTGAAAATGGCGAGAAAAAGGAATATCAGAGATGTTATGGAACGATACATTAAGGAGGGAAATTCGGGAAAGCTAAGGGCGATGGGCATAGGATATGTAATCGGTGTCGTGGTGGTAGTAATTTTCGGATTTATTATCCTGGGCGTAGAGATGCAAAGCAGACGAGATTATAAGAATTTTATGAGGACGGCAGTAAAGACAAGTGCAAAATGTACCAGTGTGTGGAGTCAACGTGAAAGATATCGTACACACAGCAGACATAGAGCGAGAACAAGATATAGAACAGTATATTATGCCAATATTGAGTATGAATATAACGGAACGCAGTACAGGCATTCTAATGTCAGAGTTAGCAGTGCCGCACATACAGGCGGTTATATCACAATTTATATATCGCCGGACAATCCCTTAGTGTATAGAACATTCGTATCTAATGGTGCTTATATGATGACATTTATGACCACTTTAATTGTCTTATTGCTCGTAATTGGGAGTATGGCATGGGTCAGTACAAAATGTTTTAAAGCAGCAAAGTTGGCAGAACTTAATAGAAATTCACATATTGCGCCGAATGATTTGGATGTTGGGGACCAGTATCGTTATGGTAATTATAACAGCTCCTACAGCGGCACAGGCACATACGATAATTCATATAGTAGTGGAAATGGTTACGGTAATTATGGCAATGGAAGCACATACGATAATTCGCATGACAGAGGAAATGATTACAGTAATATGTACAGAAGCTATGAATCCTATTTTAACAACAATACTGAGGGAGCGGACTATAATACTGACGGTAATGAAAATACCGGAGATAGAAAAAAGCAGATGAAAGATATTGACCAGTTTCAGAAGTTTGATTCCTTTGATATAGGTGTAGGGGGAGAGAATGAAAATTACCTCTAAAAGTGGGTAGTAATTTCCAGACAAAAATTTTATGATAAGATTAGAACGTAGGAATAGAGAATAATGTTAGGAGGAATGAATTATGGCAAAGATTAAAGATGTTGAGACAAGAAAAGGATATAGATTATTAGTAGAGCTTGATAATGGCAATGTTATATTTGTAAATATGGCTGATAAGATTGAGACCGTGCGATTCTATGATTTGAGAAATGAGAAGCTTTTTGAGCAGGTTGAGACAGATGGTTATTCATTATATTGGGATTTTGGAAGAATTATGATAAGTCTGACAGAGATATTTGCTATGACGAGAGTAAATAATACTGCTTCTAACAGCAATTTCAACAGACCCAGTAGTCAGCAGTCCGCCGCCGTCTGAAGAAGGCAATAGACCATTATTCTAATGGAAACTGTTATGGTTGACTGCGAATAGCAACCTATGATAAGTGATAGAGAAGTGATATTTATATGCGATATAATCGTGAAGATTGTATCGCATATATTTTTGTTTTTGGGTTGAAATGCTTTCATTTAAGACGTTTTGACTCAAAAAATGATTAAGTTATTAATATACTGTTCCTTATCCAGAAGACTATTGATTATCGGACAGTTGCCGGTTCAGAAGTTCTTCTAATAAAAGCATTGATTTCGTTTTTAATTCCATACTGGAAAAGATGCCTTTGGAAGAATAATGAATTGCCTTTTTGGCATATGTAATAGCCGATGCACCGGCGTCATTTTTATTCTCAGCAGCTGCTTTCGAGGTATCAATGGAGGTGGCGAGCTTATAACAGGATATTGCTAACAGTGCTGATATTTCATCGGACATTAATGTATCCTGAGTTGTAAGCCCCGGTTCGGGCTCATTCTTTTGCTGCGCATCAAGGCACGCTTCCAGAGTATGGATTGCTTCATAGTAATTACCTTCCCGAAAGCTTTGTTTGCAATTGATGTATAGATGCATTATATCAGAAGAAACAGAAGGATAATTATGGTTATCAGCAGAAGCAAAGGAAGCATCGGTGGTGTCATCGTCTGACATGAGCTGATTCATAGGAATATCCAAAGCTTTTGACAGGTATTCCAGTGTCTTGATGGAAGGAGAAGCTGTGCCGCTTTCTATCTGGCTGAGCATATTTCTCGTGATAAAAGTTCCTACAACCTCGCTTTGTGTCATTTTTTTGGCGATTCGGGCTTCCTTGATTCGTTTTCCTAATTCCGTTGTATTCATAATGACCTCCATTTCGGGAAGATAGCTTTCTTTTCCTCCGATTTTTACTGATACAATGTTAAATCATATTTACATATTAACATAAATTATCAGAATAAACAATAGAAAAATGGTAAATTTAATTGACATTTTAGAATTGTGTGCTATAATCAGAATAGTAATCATACATTTTGCAAGATACCAAAAAGGAGGAGATTTTCGATGAGTGAATGGTGGGAAGCTTTATTAACGGTAGAAAAGGTTTTATACTGTATCGCTGTGCCTTCTACGATTATTTTGATCGTACAGACGATTATGCTGCTTTTTGGTGCGGGTGGACATGAGGGATATAATCCCAGTGATACATCAGGAATTGATTTTGATACTGATTTTGATGGAATGAGCGGTGGAATGGATATCGGTCATGGAATAGGCGGGCTGCATGGAGGAATGGACATGAGCCATGACATAGGCGGGTTGCATGGCGGAATGGATATGAGCCATGATATGAGCGGGCTGCATAGTGGCATAGATATGAACCATAGTATAGATGGATTTCATGGCAATACGAAGGTGCATCCGGCAGCGGAGATATCTCGGCTGGAAGGGAAGCTTCATTCCGGTGACGGTAGCAGCCATGATGCGGCACATTCACAGCCGCAGGATTTTGATACACTGCGAATATTTACATTACAGGGCTTGGTGGCATTTTTTACGATGTTTTCATGGTCGGCACTGGCAGGAATCAGTCAGGGTGTACAGAGTGTAAAGGCGATACTGATTGGCATTGTAATGGGATTTGTGCTGATGTACATAGTTGCACTGATTATCAAGTATTCTAAGCGGCTGTCAGAGGATGGAACCTTTGATATGCGCGACACATTAGGGCATCAGGCGGTTGTTTACATTCCTATTCCGCCACAAAATTCAGGTGCAGGTAAGGTAAATATATCTATTAATAACCGGTTTATCGAATATAGTGCCGTTACTGAGGAAAAAAGGACTATCAAGACAGGGGAATCCGTTAGAATTACTGATATTGTGAACGATTCTGTTGTCGTTGAGATAGAGTAGCTGAAAAAGAAAATATGCATACAACAAGGAGGTAGAAAAATGGGCTATCAATTTATCATTGGCATAGGAGTTGCCACAGTCGTTCTGATTATTCTGATAATGGGAATCTTGTCAAGGTACCGCAAGTGTCCGTCGGATAAGGTGCTTGTCATCTATGGTAAGGTGGGCTCGGAGAAGAATGGAGATACGAGGTCGGCGAAATGTATTCACGGTGGTGCGGCATTTATCATTCCGGTATTGCAATCTTATCAGTATATAGATCTGACACCGATTTCTATCAATGTAGATTTGAGAAATGCATTGTCAAAACAGAATATCCGTGTAGATGTTCCTTCCAGATTTACAGTGGGTATTTCCACAGAGCCGGGGATTATGCAGAATGCAGCCGAGAGACTTTTGGGACTTAAGATGAGTGAGATTCAGGAGTTGGCAAAAGATATTATTTTGGGACAGCTTCGTCTTGTCATTGCAACAATGGATATTGAGGAGATTAACTCAGACAGAGATAAGTTTCTGATTTCTGTTTCTAATAATGTAGAGATAGAGTTAAAGAAAATCGGTCTCAGACTGATTAATGTAAATGTAACTGACATTAATGATGAATCAGGATACATAGAAGCATTAGGTAAGGAAGCAGCGGCAAAGGCAATTAATGATGCGAAAAAGAGTGTTGCCGAGAAGGATAAAGACGGTGAGATTGGTCAGGCGAATGCGAGAAGAGAACAGCGTATTCAGGTGGCTGCAGCAGATGCCGCAGCCATAAAGGGAGAAAATGAGGCTAAGATAGAAGTGGCATTGTCAGATGCGGCAAGAAGGGAAAAAGAAGCTGAGGCGTTAAGAATAGCTACTGCTGCTGAGCAGGTTCAGGCGGCGAGAGCAAAAGAGGAAGCCTATGTCGCACAGAAAGAGGCGGAGGAAAACCGTGCTGACTTAGAGAGAGCCACACAGAAGGCAGATGTTATCGTCAAAGCCCAGATTGCAAAAGAACAGGCTGAGATTGCAGCCGAGGCTGAGGCAGAAGTAGTACGACGCAAGGCACGAGGCGAGGCAGACGCCATATTTGCCAGAATGGAAGCACAGGCAAAAGGTATGCAGGAGATGCTTTCTAAGCAGGCATTGGGTATGCGGGAACTGGTAGCTGCTGCCGGTGGCGATGCAGATGCAGCTGTGAAGCTGATTGTGGCGGATAAGCTTCAGGATCTCATGAAGATTCAGGTTGAGGCAATCAAGAATATTAAGATTGATAAGATTACGGTGTGGGATTCCATGAGCGGTGGCAATGGCGGTGAACCGACGACAGCTAATTTCCTGTCGGGAATGATGAAGTCCGTACCGCCACTGAATGAATTGTTTAAGCAGGCAGGAATGGAATTACCGGATTTTCTTGGCAAAGATATGGAGGAAACATTGCAGCAGAAAGCGCAGGCCGAATCCGGAGAAGCACCAGAGGCAGAGGGTAGTGAGATAAATGCAGACTGACAGGTAAAATTCAATGTGTATGAACTGCCACATGAAGCAGAAAGATAACAAGAGAGTTGATGATTTGAATGGATACTTTGTGTTATCAGAGAGGCTTGGTGTGGCAGTTCTTTTAGAGAGTTATTATCTGTAAAAAGCAGCGCAGTTTTTATGTAGATGGATGTTCATGGCTGAATTGTAACAAAAAAATTGTAAATTTTTTAAAAAAAATATTTATAATAACGCAAAGTCGTGTTATTATAGTATAGGAAAAATTAGAGATAAGTAAAAAAGTATTTAGGAGGAAGTCAATACCATGCCAAAGCGAACAGATATTGATAAAGTTTTAATTATAGGCTCAGGTCCGATAGTCATTGGTCAGGCTTGCGAATTTGACTATTCAGGCACTCAGGCTTGTAAAGCGTTAAGAAAGTTAGGATATAAGATTGTACTGGTTAATTCCAATCCGGCAACGATTATGACCGATCCGGAGACGGCGGATGTAACATACATAGAGCCGCTGAATGTGAATCGTTTGGAGGAAATAATTGCAAAAGAACGCCCTGATGCACTGTTACCGAATCTGGGAGGGCAGTCAGGACTTAATTTATGCTCTGAATTGTATAAGGCAGGCATTTTGGATAAATATAATGTGAAGGTAATCGGTGTGCAGGTAGACGCAATTGAACGAGGGGAAGACCGTATTGAGTTCAAGAAGACGATGCAGTCACTTGGAATAGAGATGGCGAGAAGCGAAGTTGCCTACTCTGTGGAGGAGGCCCTTGCCATTGCTGACCGGTTGAAGTATCCGGTGGTATTGCGTCCTGCCTACACCATGGGCGGCGCAGGCGGCGGTCTTGTATATAATAAAGAAGAATTAAAGACCGTATGTGAGAGGGGACTTCAGGCGAGTCTTGTGGGACAGGTGCTTGTGGAGGAGTCTATTCTTGGCTGGGAAGAGCTTGAGTTAGAGGTGGTCAGAGACAGTGAAGGCAACATGATTACAGTGTGCTTCATTGAGAATATTGATCCGCTGGGGATTCATACAGGAGATTCTTTCTGTTCCGCACCGATGCTGACGATTTCGGAGGAATGCCAGAAGAGACTGCAGGAGCAGGCCTACAAGATTGTGGACAAGGTACAGGTAGTAGGTGGAACAAATGTACAGTTTGCCCATGATCCGGTATCAGACAGAATTGTTGTTATAGAGATTAACCCACGTACCTCACGGTCCTCTGCACTTGCCTCAAAGGCAACCGGTTTTCCGATTGCCCTAGTTTCTGCGATGCTGGCAACCGGTCTTACGCTGAAGGATATACCATGTGGTAAATATGGTACACTTGATAAGTATGTTCCTGATGGGGACTATGTAGTAATCAAATTTGCACGTTGGGCATTTGAGAAGTTCAAGGGGGTAGAAGATATCTTAGGAACACAGATGCGTGCAGTGGGCGAGGTTATGAGTATCGGTAAGACATATAAAGAGGCATTCCAGAAAGCTATCAGAAGTCTTGAGACCGGAAGATATGGTCTCGGACATGCGAAGAACTTTGACAGCCTTACCAAGGAGGAATTGCTCAATAAGCTGATTACCCCTTCCTCAGAGAGACACTTTATCATGTACGAGGCACTGCGCAAGGGTGCTACGGTGGATGAGATCTTTGAGCTTACCAAGGTTAAGCACTATTTCATTGAGCAGATGAAGGAGTTAGTAGAGGAAGAAGAGGAAATCCTTAAGTACAAAGGAGAACTGCCGTCTGATGAATTACTGATAAAAGCAAAGAAAGACGGATTTTCAGATAAATATTTAAGTCAGTTACTTGAAATTCCTGAGTCAGATATCAGAGAAAAGAGGATTGCACTCGGTATCGAGGAGGCATGGGAGGGTGTTCATGTATCCGGTACACAGAATAGTGCATACTATTATTCTACCTACAATGCAGAGGATAAGAGTACCATATCCGATAACAGGAAGATTATGATTCTCGGTGGCGGTCCGAACAGAATCGGTCAGGGTATTGAGTTTGATTATTGCTGTGTACATGCGGCACTGGCATTGAAAAAGCTTGGTTTTGAGACGATTATCGTCAATTGTAATCCGGAGACAGTTTCAACAGATTATGACACGTCAGACAAGCTGTACTTTGAACCGCTTACGTTGGAGGATGTTTTAAGTATCTATAAAAAAGAGAAGCCATTTGGAGTAATTGCGCAGTTTGGCGGACAGACACCGTTGAATCTTGCAGCAGATTTGGAGAAGAATGGCGTCAGGATTCTGGGAACCTCACCGGCTGTCATTGATTTGGCAGAGGACAGAGACCTTTTCCGTGAAATGATGGATAAATTAGAGATTCCTATGCCGGAGGCAGGAATGGCAACAACGGTGGAGGAGGCTGTCAAGATTGCCAATGAAATCGGATATCCTGTTATGGTTCGACCTTCTTATGTATTAGGCGGACGCGGTATGGAGGTTGTATATGATGATGAGACAATGGCAGATTATATGAAGGCTGCCGTAGGTGTGACACCGGACCGCCCGATTTTAATTGACCGTTTCTTAAATAATGCATTGGAATGTGAGGCAGATGCTATCAGTGATGGAACTCATGCGTTTGTCCCGGCAGTGATGGAGCATGTAGAGCTTGCCGGCGTTCATTCCGGTGATTCAGCGTGTATCATTCCTTCTGTACATATTTCAGAGGAGAATGTTAAGACGATTAAAGAATATACAAGAAAGATTGCAGAGGAGATGCATGTGCGTGGATTGATGAACATGCAGTATGCTATTGAAAAAGGCAAGGTATATGTATTGGAGGCAAATCCGAGAGCTTCCCGTACCGTACCATTGGTATCTAAGGTGTGCAATATCAGAATGGTGCCATTAGCTACGGATATTATTACCAGTGAGCTTACAGGCAGACCATCTCCGGTTCCGACACTGTGCGAGCAGGATATCCCTTACTATGGCGTAAAAGAAGCTGCCTTTCCGTTCAATATGTTCCAGGAAGTGGATCCGATATTAGGACCTGAGATGCGTTCTACAGGCGAAGTATTGGGCTTGTCACCATCTTATGGCGAAGCATTCTTTAAGGCACAGGAGGGTGTAGGTGCAAAGCTGCCTATGTCAGGAAAAGTGCTGATTTCTGTCAATCGCAAGGACAAAGCAGACATTGTAGAGGTGGCAAAGAGATTTTACAACAATGGATTTGAAATTGTAGCCACAGGCAATACCTGTGACATCCTTAATGAAGCCGGTGTTAAGGCAGAAAAAATCAAGAAGCTCTATGAAGGACGTCCGAATGTATTAGACGCTATCACCAATGGAGATTTTGCACTGATTATTAACTCTCCTAGCGGAAAGGATAGTGTTCATGATGACAGTTATTTGAGAAAAGCAGCGATTAAGTCCAAGACACCGTATATGACAACGGTAGCAGCGGCAAAGGCTACAATAGAGGGAATCGAATATCTGAAGAATAATTCATCCTGTGAGATTAAGTCATTACAGCAGCTGCACAGTGAGATAAAAAATAAATAATGTCATAATGAATTTTTGCGATAGATAAAACATTTAAGGAATCATTAAGACACTCTGATATGAAAATCTAATCGGTACAGGTGGAGGATACATGTGAATGGTATCGGTACCGGTTAGATTTTCTTTTTTATTGCAATATAGTATTTGCAACTTCGCTATAAAATGATATAATAGAGATAGTTATTATTTTAACAAAGTACGGCAATATTGCAGGTATCATCTGCAATATGCGAGGAGGGATACAAGATGGTTTCTAATGATGCAACAATCGTAAAAGTAAAGCATGAAGTGCTTTATGAAGTGGCAAAGCTTGCATTTGCCGGAACACTGGAGGAGGAGAAGGACAATCTTCCCTTCAGGATGTTTCCGGGACCGAAGTCCATGTTTCGATGCTGTGTATATAAGGAGAGAGAGATTACAAGGCAGAGAATAAGGCTTGCACAGGGAAAATGTCCCGGAGAAAAAGAAAGTAAGAATATTGTTCAGGTAATATCATCGGCCTGTGAGGAGTGTCCGATTTCAAGATATGTAGTGACAGATAACTGCCAGAAATGTATGGCTAAAAAGTGTAAGCAGGCCTGTCGGTTCGGTGCAGTATCCATGGGAAGAGACAGGGCTTATATTGATCCGTCACTGTGTAAGGAATGTGGAATGTGTTCACAGGCTTGTCCGTATAATGCCATAGCAGAGCTTCAAAGACCTTGTAAGAGAAGTTGTCCGGTTGATGCGATTACGATGGATGAGAACGGTATCTGTGTGATTGACGAGACAAAGTGTATTCAATGCGGTCACTGTATACATAGCTGTCCATTTGGGGCAATCGGTTCAAAGACCTTTTTAGTGGATGTTATCAATGCGATACGTGACGGCAAGAGAGTGGTTGCCATGATTGCTCCGTCAGCAGAGGGACAGTTTGGCAAGGATATTACGTTTGCCAGTTGGAGAACCGCACTTAAGAAGGTAGGTTTTGATGATTTGTATGAGGTCGGTCTTGGCGGCGACCTGACAGCGGCAGCAGAGGCAGAGGAGTGGACAGAAGCCCACAAGGAGGGCAAAAAGCTGACAACCTCATGTTGTACAGCGTTTGTCAATATGATTAAACAGCATTATCCTAACCTTTTAGACAATGTATCCACGACGGTTTCCCCTATGTGTGCAGTTTCCAGAATGGTTAAAACACAGGATAAGGATGCAGTGACGGTATTCATCGGACCGTGTATCGCGAAGAAAAGTGAAGCGATTGATGAGAGTATAGAGGGAAATGCAGATTATGTACTGACCTTTGGCGAA
Organism: uncultured Lachnospiraceae bacterium; assembly: GCA_902767015.1. Classification (GTDB taxonomy): domain Bacteria; phylum Bacillota; class Clostridia; order Lachnospirales; family Lachnospiraceae; genus Bovifimicola. Next base: position 26,943 of record CACXFV010000008.1, read on the forward strand.
ATCAGAGCGATTATGCGTGCCAAGGAGGTGGTACTCAAACCGGAACCGAATACCTTACAGAATGCCAGTACGTTTGGAAAGCGGTTCGGCAATGGCGGTGGCGTTACGGCGGCTGTTCTTCAATGTATGAAAGAGACAAATGATAATACGGATATTGAAGTGTTAAAATGTGACGGTGCAGCAGAATGTAAGAAAGCACTGCTGATGATGAAAGCCGGCAGATTGAGTGCAGACTTTATCGAAGGAATGGTCTGTCAGGGCGGCTGTGTCGGCGGACCTAGCAGGCATGCGGAGATTAACAGGGCAAAGAGAGATAGAGATGCACTGATTAATTCAGCAGAGGAAAGAGGCGTTCACGAGAATCTTAAGAATTATGATTTGACGTCATTTTCGATGCACAAATAAAGCTCAATTTTTTATGAATATTATCCTTTCCGGCGTAATATATTATATATATCACAGACGGGGAGGATTTTTTATGGATAATGCAAATGAGTTTGAACTTTACAAGGACATTAATAAAAGGACAAACGGAGAGATTTATCTGGCAGTGGTAGGACCTGTACGCACCGGAAAATCAACCTTTATTAAAAGGTTTATGGATTTGATGGTGATTCCGGAGATTAAGGATGAAAATGTAAAGCAGCGGACAATGGATGAACTTCCGCAGAGTGCCACAGGAACCACCATTATGACCACAGAGCCGAAATTTATTCCAAAGGAAGCGGCTAAAATTGCCATATCGCAGGATGCGGATGTGTCTGTCCGGCTGATAGACTGTGTGGGTTACATGGTAAACGGAGCGACGGGATATGAAGAAAATGAAGTAGAGAGAATGGTAAAGACACCATGGTTTGATTATGATATTCCCTTTACAAAAGCGGCGGAGGTCGGAACAAAAAAGGTAATTAATGAACATTCAACCATTGCTGTGGTCATCACAACAGATGGCTCTTTTGGAGAAATTGCAAGAGAAAATTATATTGAGCCGGAGGAGAGAACGATTCATCAGCTCAAATCCCTTGGGAAACCATTTATTGTACTTCTCAATTCACAAAAACCTTATGCGAAGGAAACCCTTGCACTGGCAGAGGAAATCGGCAGAAAGAATGAAACTACAGTGCTTCCAATCAATTGTGCACAATTAAAGAAAGAGGAAATCTATAAAATACTTGAAACGGTACTATATGAATTTCCTGTGTCAACCATCAGCTTTCATATTCCGAAATGGGTGGAGATGCTTGACGAAGACCATTATTTTAAAAAATCGATTATTGATTCCGTAAAAGAGGTGGTATCGGGTATCAGAATGGTAAAGGATACCGCAGGTCTGAAAGAAATGGAATCTGAATACATAAAACAGTCGAGAGTTGACAAAACAGATTTGTCCAACGGAAATATTGATGTAACGATGGAGATGGATGACAGACATTATTATGATGTGTTAAGCGATTTGACGGGGGCAGAGATTAAAAATGAGTACCATCTCATTCATGCATTGAAGGATTATTCCGTTTTAAAGGAGGAGTATGGAAAAATAGAAAATGCCATGACAAATGTCAATTACAAGGGCTATGGTGTTGTCACCCCCTCAAAGGAGGAAATTATACTGGAGGAACCGGAGATTACCAGAAATGGAAATCGTTTCGGTATTAAGATTAAGGCAAAGGCACCGTCTATTCATATGATTAAGGCAGAGGTACTCACGGAAATTGCACCGATTGTGGGAAGTGAGGAGCAGGCAAAGGACTTGATTGACTACATAAAGGAAAATGGAGAAAAGAGTGAAAATGGCATCTTTGAGACCAATATATTTGGAAAATCAATCGAACAGATTGTAGAGGACGGCATCAGAAATAAATTAGAAAAGCTATCGGATCAGACACAGGAGAAGCTGAAAAGCACGCTGGAGAAAATTACAAATGACAGTAACGGAGGCGTTATCTGTATCATTATATAACAAATCAGACATACACACTGTTTATTGTTGGCATTATCGCAAGCTGTGCTTGCGATATGCACGGGTGTAAATATGTAAAAAATGTAAAAAAAATGTAAAAATTACTATGATTTATGATAAAATTGGCATTTTAAATTGACTTATTGTCAATAATGGGTTAGAATAACAAAATACTTGTATAGGAACCAGTCTAAAACGAAAGGACAAAAATGATTAAGTATTATATAACAATTTTGGCCGTGGTTTTCATCATTTTTTTATATAATTCGATTACTTTTAGAAAGCGTGAATTACAGAGATTAAAAAAGAAAATACGCGATAATTTTGGTAGTGCTCCTGACAGAGAGTATACCGTCGAGGAACTGAATAAAATTGCATATTACTACAAGGTTTCAAAATCCAAAGATTTTTCAATAGACCAGATTACATGGAATGATTTAGACATGGACAGTATTTTTATGCTGGTGAATAACACATATTCTTCCTTAGGCGAGGAGTATCTGTATAAAAAGCTTCGTATGCCATGTTTTGAAGAAAAACAGTTAAAAAAGGACGAGAAGTTATATTCCTATTTTGAAGAGCATACAGAGAAAGTATATACATTGCAGGAGATTTTTTCAGGGCTGGGACATACCAGAAATATTTCTATGTATGAATTCATATACCGTCTGGAGGAGGTAGACAGGCAGGGGAATCTGGTACATTATGTGCAGTCCGTTTTGTTTTTGACGTCTATTGTGCTGCTGTTTACTGCGCCGATTATCGGTATCATTGCTTTTTTTGCGGTTCTGATTATGAATATTGGAACCTATTATAAGTGTAAGGCACGGATAGAAAATTATTTTATCTGTTTTGCTTATCTCAGCGACATGATTCATTGTGCAGAAAAAATTATCAGTATACAGGATGAAGAGATTGATGAATATCTTGAAGGTCTTAAGGACAGTGCCAAAAAACTGAAAAGAGTCAGCAACGGCAGCTTTTTGATTGCTTCTAACGGCAGCCATGGTTCCCTCGGAGAAATCGTGATGGACTATGTGCGGATGATTTTTCATGTCGATATCATCAAATTTAATGCTATGCTGCAGAAAATGATTGATAATAGAGCTTCTATTGATAAGATGTTTGAAATATTGGGAGAGCTTGAGGCTGCCATGGCAGTGGCCTCCTTCAGAACCATGCTGCAATTCTATACCGTTCCTGAATTTAAAGCGGAACCCTGCGTCAGCACAGAGGAGGTGTTCCATCCTCTTATCAGTGAACCGGTAGCAAACAGTATGGATGAAAAAAAATGTGTCCTTATTACCGGCTCCAACGCTTCGGGAAAGTCAACGTTTTTAAAAACAATAGCGATTAATCTGATTCTTGCCCAAACGATTCATACATGTACCGCCGGAAAATTTGCCATGAGTTTTTGCAAGACATATACCTCTATGGCGCTGCGGGATGATTTGATGAGCAATGAGAGTTATTTTATCGTAGAAATCAAATCTCTTAAGAGGATTTTAGATGCCATTACGAAAGAAGTGCCGGTCATCTGTTTTGTGGATGAGGTTCTGCGTGGAACGAATACAGTAGAGCGAATAGCGGCATCTTCTTATATTTTAAAATATCTGAGTAAAAAAAATGTCATTTGTTTTGCTGCAACACATGATATTGAATTGACAAATATTCTTGAGAAAGATTATTCCAATTATCATTTTTCAGAAGAAGTCAGTGATAATGATGTATTATTTAATTATAAGCTCAACAGAGGCAGAGCTACCTCACGAAATGCAATTAAGCTTTTAGGGGTAATAGGTTTTGATGAGGAGATTGTCAGTAAGGCAGAGCATATGGCGGAAAAGTTTATTGACAGCGGAGATTGGGAATTATCCTGACATTTCCGGAGGATTTAATCACGATTGCCTTTTTGATTTCATTTAATATATTAAATCAAAAAGTAAGGTGATTTGATTGGACAGAGTCAGAAAACTTCTGAATATAGATTTGATACACCGGAGAGGCTATACAGGAAAAAATGTGGGTGTCGCTGTCTTGGACACGGGAATTGTTCCGCATATGGATATTCGTGAGAATATCGCTGTATTTAAGGATTTTGTCAATTATCGTACGGAAATGTATGATGATAATGGACATGGCACGCATGTATCCGGAATCATTGCGGGAAGAGGGACAAAGTCAAAGGGAATATATAAGGGAATCGCCCCTGATGCCAAGCTGATTATGTTGAAATGTCTTGACTATGAGGGTAATGGAAGCATTAATGATGCTGAAAAATGTATCCATTTTATTCTTCATAATCGGGACAGATACAATATTCGTATTGTCAACATATCGATAGGTTCTGTCTTGAATCCGGACAGTGAGGATAATCAAAGGCTGATAGAAAGCGTGGAAATGCTTTGGAAAAAAGGATTTGTGGTTATTGTTGCCGCAGGTAATAATGGACCCGGAGCAGGGAGTATCACAGTGCCGGGGTGTGCCAAAAGTGTTATCACTGTAGGTGCCAATGATGAGAGTCCGGGTATCGTATACAGAAGAAAAAGAACCTCCGCTGATTATTCCGGCAGAGGACCGACTGAAAACTGTATCGTAAAGCCGGAGATTGTATGTCCGGGAACTGATATTATGAGTTGCTCCGTGGGGAATAGAATGTATTCCAAAAAAAGTGGTACCTCCATGTCTGCACCTGTTGTGGCAGGGGTAATTGCGCTGATGCTTGAGCGGTATCCGTTTTATACCAACAAGCAGGTGAAAAAAAGAATTTATGAGACAGCAATTGATTTGGGCTATGATAAAAACTATCAGGGCTGGGGACTTATTAATCCAATCGATTTAGTCTTGTGACAAATTTTTACAAATTAAACAGATAATTTTAAAAAAAACACATCTATCAGTATGATTTATGGTTGCAAAATAAAATGAAAGCCTTAAAATTGTAGGTGTTGCTGGTATGTGTTTGCAAAAATGTCTAAAAATACAAAAATAGCATATACTAGTAAAGATAAAAAAATTCAAAAAACCTAAAAGGTTACAGAAGGGAGAAATACAATGGTAGATAAGGTTATTGAAAACAACCGCGTAAGTATAACAGGAGAGATTATATCTGAGTTCAGATATAGTCATCAGGTATTTGGTGAGGGATTTTATATTGTAGATGTATCCGTTAACAGACTCAGTGATATTACGGACATAATTCCTCTTATGGTGTCAGAGAGACTGGTGGACGTTACACAGAATTTGACAGGTAAGCTGGTAGAGGCATCGGGTCAGTTCAGATCATATAATAAGCATGACGGAACGAGAAATAAGCTTGTATTATCCATATTTGTAAGAGACTGGCAGCTGGTTGAGGAAAATGATGAATCAGGCAAGACGAATCAGATATTTCTGGACGGATTTATCTGCAAATCTCCGATTTACAGAAAGACACCACTCGGAAGGGAAATCTCAGATTTGCTCGTAGCTGTTAACCGACCATACGGAAAGTCAGATTATATTCCGTGTATTGCGTGGGGAAGAAATGCAAGATTTGCCTCCTCCTTTGAAGTAGGCAAGAGAATACAGATATGGGGCAGGGTTCAGAGCCGCGAGTATATAAAGAAGATTAACGAAACTGAGACAGAAAAGCATACCGCCTATGAAGTATCCGTAAGCAAGCTGGAATACGCATAAAAGGTTATGGTTACTATCCACAGGTACCTATTTTGAAACTCTATTGCAATATTTGCCAAAATATGGTATTTTATTCGTGGAATATTGATATAGTTTATACGATTTTATTCAATCGTCTCTTGAATAGTTACTATTACAATAACCTATAATATACAGAAATTTGAGGTAACAGACATGGATAAAGGATATGTGCAGGTTTTTTGTGGAAACGGAGATGGAAAATCATCGGCAGCGTTTGGAAAAGGATTGATTGCTGCAAGCGAAGGCAAGAGTGTTATCATTGTACAGTTCCTGAAGGAGCAGATTGGCAGTGAGACACAGTTTTTTCAGCGGTTGGAGCCGGAGATAAAGTTGTTTCGTTTTGAAAAGAGTTCCACATGTTTTAATGAACTTTCTATAGAGGATAAAAAAGAGGAGATTACGAATATCAGGAATGGTCTGAATTATGTGAAGAAGGTGCTCACAACAGGAGAGTGTGATCTGCTGATTTTAGATGAGGTGCTGGGACTGGTGGATGGTGGCATCATTGATGTCTCAGAGCTGGTGCCGATTCTGGAAGCCAGATGGGAGGAGGTAAGTATTCTTTTAACAGGAATTGTTCTCCCGGAGGAAATCAAAAAATATGTAGATTATATTTCTAATATTGATACTATCTAAACTTTGCATTGACAATCACCTGGTATAGTGTTATTATCAATAAGTAGATGTTATGAATAAACTTAATATGATTACTAAGTAGAGGTTGCGTGTCATATCAGTATGGTGCAGGATGTCTCAGGAGACAGAGGAATGCATTTGAAAGGCTGACACGCCGAAAGCGGTATTATTCCTGACAGTTATCGCTTGGGCATATGGTTAAGAGCCATATGACTGTCATCTATAACAGATGGTGAGCTACGGCGTATATTATGACAGATATATGAGCTGACCATTTGGTTGGCTCTTATTTTATAAGGAAAATTTTGCAGATATGTCTGAAGGAAATAAATGAAAAGGATGGAAGCCCATACTTTCAGACATCAGGGCGTTTTCACATTTTACAGTATCATGAATATAATATACAAATGTGAAATAGTGGTGAGAGTTATGTCTATATTTAAAGGCGCAGGAGTTGCTATTGTGACACCGATGAAGGAGGATGGAAGTGTTAATTATGAGAAGCTGGGAGAGCTGATAGAATTTCAGATAGAGAATCACACGGACTGTATCATTATATGCGGTACAACGGGCGAATCATCAACACTTAGCCATGAGGAGCATCTGGAATGTATTAAATATGCCATTGACAAGACGGCAGGCAGGATACCGGTGGTGGCAGGAACAGGCTCGAACAGTACAGAGACAGCCATTTATCTCTCGACAGAGGCAGAGAAGTATGGTGCGGACGGTATTTTGTTAGTGACACCATATTATAACAAGGCAACGCAGAATGGTCTGGTTGAACATTTTACAGCGGTTGCCGATTCCGTTAAGATACCGGTGATTCTTTATAATGTACCTAGCAGAACGGGCTGTAATATCATGCCTGCCACAGCGGTGAAAATTGCCATAAAGGCAAAAAATGTAGTGGCAATCAAGGAGGCCAGCGGTAATATATCACAGGTGGCTGAGCTTGCAACACTGATAAAGAAGGAAAATATCGATTTTGACATCTATTCAGGAAATGATGATCAGATTGTTCCGATTTTATCACTGGGCGGTAAGGGGGTTATATCGGTGCTTTCTAATATTGCACCGCAGAAGACACACGATATTGTTGCTTCTTATCTGGAGGGAGATGTGCAGAAGAGTCTTGCCCTTCAATTGGAGGCCTTTGAACTGATTAAGTGTCTGTTTATGGAGGTCAATCCGATTCCGGTCAAGTCAGCACTTAATATGATGGGGTTTGAAGCAGGAGTGCTTAGGAGGCCATTGACAACGATGGAGGCTGATAATCAGGAGAAGCTTAAGAAGGCAATGATTGCCTACGGTATCGATGTCAAATAGAAGAAGGAAGAGTAATATACTATTATCATAATCACAGAAAGGATTAAAAAATGATAAACATAATAATGCATGGCTGTAATGGAAGAATGGGACAGGTTATCTCTGCGCTTGTGAAGGATGATGGGGAAGCGAATATTGTTGCGGGTATTGATATTTTTGACGATGGAAGAAATGATTACCCTGTCTTTCTGAATATTGATGAATGTGACGTAGAGGCAGATGTGGTAATTGATTTTTCTTCAGCGAAGGCAGTGGATAAATTATATGAATTTTGCAAAAAAAGAAATCTTCCTGTGGTGCTGTGCTCTACAGGACTTTCAGAAGAACAGATATATGCTGCCAGAGATTTGAGTAAGAAAGTGGCAGTTCTCCGTTCCGGTAATATGTCTTTGGGAATCAATACGGTTATGAAAGCATTGAAGTCAATTTCTAAGACACTTGCAGAGGCGGGCTTTGATATTGAGATTGTGGAGAAGCATCACAACCAGAAGTTAGATGCACCTAGTGGAACGGCGCTGATGCTGGCAGATACGATTAATGAACAATTAGACTGTGCGTATTCCTACAAATATGATAGAAGTAATTTAAGAGAAAAGCGTCCTAAGAAAGAAATCGGTATTTCAGCAGTCAGAGGAGGAACAATTGTCGGTGACCATGATATTATCTTTGCCGGCGTTGATGAAGTGATTGAGATTAAGCACAGAGCCTATTCGAGAAATATTTTTGCAAAAGGTGCCATAGAAGCAGCCAAGTTTTTAAAGGACAGACCGGCAGGGTTATATGATATGAGTGATGTGCTCGGTTAAAGTACAGAGCTTTTTTCCGGAATTTTCCAATTAGTTTTATGATAAAAGCCTTCATAATGGTTATATTAATTAGGAGAGATTATATCTCAATAATATAATTATTAGGAGGCTTTTTAAAATGAAAAAGACAAAGTTATTACTTATTGCCATGACAATATCATGTATGATGCTTTCTGCGGTTGCCTGCGGAAGAAATGATGACAATGATGTGGATAATGATCTTATCACATCTGATGGCAGGAGAGATGCTGACTATAACGATAACAATGGAACAGACAATAATCGTACAACCAACCGTAACAACAGTGAGGATGGCGAAATTGTAGGAGGAGCAGGAGAAGATGCCGCTGATGCGATAAAGGATATGGGAAGAGATGCTGTTGAAGGCGCAAAGGATATTGGCAGAGATGCGGCACGTGGTGTTGACAATATCAGTGACAGAGTGCAGGATGGCAGTGACAATAATGATAACAATAATGACGACAACGGTGACAACTACAGAAATGTCAACAGTGTAACGGCAGGTGAGGAGTAAAGACAGGGCTGTGTAGTATAGCTGAACGGTAGTAGTTTGACTAATCATCACGTGTAAAATATCTCTCACAAAGCGGAAGACATTTTACCCGGTGAATTTTGTAAAAAAAGCAGTGACTTTTTGTCAACTGCTTTTTTTGTCAACTGCTTTTTTTGTCAACTGCTTTTTTTTCAACTGTTTTTTTTGTCTGTGCCATGTATGTTTTTCGTAGAATGTGTATTCCGACAGGTATCAGTATCAGGCTAATCCACTGTGAAGTCGATACACCGAACCATATGCCCCGTTCTACATCGCCGCGCAGAAATTCCAATGAAAAGCGGATGATGGCATAACCAATCAGGTAAATACCGAGGATAGAACCATTCGGTCTTTTTTTCTTTGCATAGGTAATCAGTATTAAAAAAAACAAGAAATTAATCAGCGATTCGGTAAGCTGAACAGGAAATCTCGGAAATAAATTAAGCTCCGGTTCAAATTCATTGTAAGGATAGTGGATGGCAAGCCTGCCGTTGTATTTTATTCCATAACAGCACCCTCCCATGAAGCAGCCTATTCTTCCAAAAGAATGTACCAGTGGGATAACCGGCGTAATGACATTCATCAGAGAGCCGAAGTTGATTTTAAACCACCAGCAATAGAAGTAGTAGGTTAACAGGGCGCCAATCAGACCGCCATAAAATACATATCCGCTAAACATATAGACAATTGTCTTGAAAATATGTGATTTAACATAATGAAAATTGGTTACAATCTCAGGCAACACAGATATCATATAAACAACTTTGGCACCGATTAAAAGTCCAATCGTGGCTAAAATGGTGGACAACATAATATCAAGGCGTGAAACCTCATATCTGTGCGCTGTTAGCATAGCAATAACCGTGCCGACCAGCAGACCGATAAATATGATAGAGCCATATGCCGGAAGTTCGATGATGCCCAGATGAAAAATCGGATGCATTTCTTTATTTCCTCTCTTTTTCCTTATGGTTTGTTATAATAATGGGTTTATTCTAACATAGATGATTTTCAGTGTCAAATACTATTATTTTTCATAAAATATTATAAATTCATTTATCAGATATTGCAGAGTTACTGCAAATGGAGGTATATATGGCATATACGGTTATCATCGATGCCGGTCATGGAGGTATGGATGCCGGTGCATCCTATCAGGGACGCAGAGAAAAGGATGATACACTTTCCTTAGCCATGGCTGTGGGAGATATTCTTGAAAAAAATTGTATCAATGTAAAATATACAAGAACGACAGATGTATATAATACACCCTATGAAAAGGCGCAGATAGGAAATAATTCCGGCGCAGATTTTTTTGTATCGATACACAGAAATGCCTATCTTACACCAAATACATCAAAGGGAATAGAAACCCTTGTGTTTAATGATGAGGGAATTAAGGCGAAGATGGCAAGAAATATCAACGCAAATCTTGCGGAATTGGGCTTTGATAACAGAGGTGTGATTGAACGACCTAATCTTGTTGTGCTCAGAAGAACCAGAATCCCTGCCGTTTTAGTAGAGGCGGGATTTATTGATAACGAAGAAGACAATGCGCGGTTTGATGCGCAGTTTAATGAGATTGCCAATGCGATAGCACAGGGAATCGTAGAGACAATCGGTGGTTGCCAGGAGCCACAGCCGAGAAGCCTTTATCGGGTACAGGTAGGTGCTTACAGAGACAGAGAGGAAGCAGATGCACTTCTGAACGAACTTAGAAATCAAGGTTATCCGGCTTTTATCATACTGGATGACGGATTCTACAAAGTTCAGTCAGGTGCCTTTGCGGTTCTGGATAATGCGGTCAGAATGGAAGAAAGGCTTAGAAACGCCGGATATAATACATTTATCACAACATAATCAGTTTCACTCATCTGGTTAAGGTTCCTTATTTTATTAAGGTTGCAAATAAAGGTTTAATAAAGTATAATAGTACCGTTAGTGAGATAAATCAACGGTTATGCTTTATCTCACCGGATCGTGGTAACTATTCAGCACCTCAAGTCCGGGGATGCAAGCGCACTGACTGATATTTTATGAATTATCTCAGGTGCTGAATAGTTACGAATTGTAAAGTAAGCAGTAACAAAAGAAAACTCAGAAAGGGTTTGGATTGTCGTGATTAATTTTAAAGAGTGTGAAGGTGTTATATTTGATTTAGACGGAACACTGGTGGATTCTATGTGGGTATGGGAACAGATTGATCAGGATTTTCTTGGAAAGAGAGGGTTTGCGGTGCCGGAGGATTATCTGGAGAAGATAACACCGATGGGCTTTGAGGCATGTGCAGATTACACAATTGAGAGATTCGGATTGAAGGAGACAAGGCTTCAGGTAATGGAGGAATGGTACCTGATGGCGGTGGATTCCTATACCAATAAGGTTCCGTTAAAAAAGGGAGTGAGGGAATTTTTGGAATATCTGAAATCTTATCAGGTGAAGATGTCCATTGCCACAGCCTCGGATATGAGCCTGGTGCTCCCGGTGTTAAGGAACAATGAGATTCAACATTATTTTGATAATATCACAACTTTAAAGGAAGTAAAGAGAGGAAAGGGGTTTCCGGATATCTATCATTTGGCCGCTGAAAAAATGCAGGTGCATAATAACTCGTGTGTGGTTTTTGAAGACATCAGAGAGGGTATCATCGGTGCAAAGATGGGAGGTTACACGGCAGTGGGGGTATATGAGGAACGGTCAAAGGATTCTGTTGAGAAAATGATAGAGATTAGCGATTGGTTCATATATGATTTTAATGAATGCATCGTTGCTTAATATAATGATGTGCCGTAATTTAGAAAGGGTACTGTTACAAAAATGCGCCAGAAAGGAAAAAAATTATGAAAGAATATAGGACACAGATGGAGGCGGCAAAGAAGGGAATTGTCACTCCGCAGATGGAGACTGTAGCTAAAAAGGAAAAGGTAGAGATAAGTTATCTGCTTGATATGATGGCGACCGGTCAGATTGTCATTCCGGCTAATGTCAATCATCAGGCACTCAGTGCGGAGGGAATTGGAAAAGGTCTTAAGACAAAGATGAATGTGAATCTGGGTATCTCCGGAGACAAAAAAGATTATGATATTGAGATGCAGAAGGTGAAAATGGCGATAGATTATGGGTGCGAGGCAATTATGGACCTCAGCAATTATGGCAAGACCAACCGGTTCAGGAAAGAACTTATCAGTATGTCTCCTGCCATGATTGGCACTGTTCCCATGTATGATGCCATAGGCTATCTGGATAAAGATTTATTAGAGATTACCACGAAGGATTTTCTTGAGGTGGTGCGGGTTCACGCCAGTGAGGGTGTGGATTTTCAGACCATTCATGCCGGAATTAACAGGCGTGCGGTAGAGACCTTTAAGCGACAGGGAAGGTTGATGAATATTGTATCAAGAGGCGGCTCGCTGCTTTTCGCATGGATGGAAATGACAGGCAATGAGAATCCTTTTTATGAGTATTATGATGAAGTATTGGACATCCTAAGGGAATATGATGTTACCATCAGTCTTGGTGACGCCCTCCGCCCGGGCTGTATCAGGGACAGTACAGATGCGGGACAGATTGCAGAGCTGATTGAGCTTGGTAATCTGACAAAAAGAGCATGGGAAAAAGATGTTCAGGTAATGGTCGAGGGACCGGGACATATGGCGATGAATGAGATTGCTGCCAATATGACGATTCAAAAGAGAATGTGCCATGGTGCCCCATTTTATGTATTGGGACCGCTTGTGACAGATATTGCACCGGGATATGACCATATCACCTCCGCCATAGGTGGTGCCATAGCAGCGGCAAATGGCGCAGATTTTCTTTGTTATGTTACACCGGCAGAGCATTTAAGACTTCCGGATGTGGATGATGTAAAGGAGGGAATTATTGCGACAAAGATAGCGGCGCATGCGGCGGATATTGCCAAAGGCATTAAGGGGGCAAGAGAGTGGGATGATCATATGAGTGCTGCGAGACATAAGCTTGACTGGGAGGAAATGTTTCAATATGCCATTGATCCGGAGAAAGCAAGACGCTATTATAACAGTGTTCCGTTAGAAGAAAGACATACCTGTTCTATGTGTGGAAAGATGTGTGCTGTCAGGACAACGAATATGATACTTGAAGGAGAAAAAGTAGAGTTTTGTTCTGAAAAATAGATTGTTACATAAATAGTATAAGAAAGGACAATGGTGCGCAAGAAGAGAATGAGTACCGGTGGACAGCAAAGTGAAGAGGTTTATAAAAGAGATAGAAAAAGGTGTTAACTTAGAGAGCTCCCTTCCGCAGTATGGAAGTTATCTGATGGATTTATATCATCGGAAAGCGGCAGTAGAATTGGCAATGGACTACTATACCTATCAGGGAATCATTGCTGACAATGTAACAAAGGATGATTATATTGATGATTTTACAAAGCAGTTCAATGAACTTGTAAAGGAATACGTCATTTTGATTCCTGTGAATGAAAAACGCGAAGAAGGAATTTGTAAGATAGACAGATTGAGAAATAAAGTGTATAATGTTGTGGAGATACTATCTGCTTATGCGGATATATTTTCGCGATATGAATATGTTATCAACAGATGTGAATATCTGTTTAAGGAAGAAAAAGCGTCGGGAAAATACACGGATGAGGATTTCACAAGAGAAATCATGAATTATATCTTTTCAGATAAAGATAATGCCGTGATTAATACGAAGATTTGTGAAATTATATCGGAACTGCCGCTGAGAATGACAAAAAATAAATTTTTTGAGCTGCTCAGCAACGGAATGTCTGTATATGCCAAGACCGATAAAGTTACAATTGATGATTTTATTTATGCCATACGCTCATCGGCATTGCTTGAATTGCCTGAGGGCATGGAGTATTATGAGTCTCTGAAGGATATTTATGAAGATATCAGTAAGACAGATTACCAGGCAATCAAAAAAGAGCAGTTTGACAAAGTTGTGGATGAACTGACATATTCCGCAGATTTTATTGAAAAAGTGACCAATATATTTATGATGCTGCAGGGGCTGATTAATAAAGCATATGCCATGCTTCTGGCGGTACCTTATGTAAATATTCACCAGAAAGATATTGAAAATGCCATAAATATCATTGCAAAGATTAATGAAAACTTTTATAATGAGAATTATCTTACATTAGAAGAGGATATTACTGACAGGTTTGTGTTTATGGAGGGAACTCCGGAAGAACTGGGGAATATGATACAGTCAGTAGAGTATACACTCGATCATGTAAGGGAGAATCACATGGCAGATGTGAAAAATATTACAGCAGAAAAGATGTATCAGGGCTTGTTTTTTTGCGAAAGATTGTTATCAGACAGTCTGTTTATTGATCTGACGAAAGAAGCTGCCCTATTTGAGGAAAGGATGCAGGATGACGGTGAGCCGGAGGATATCGGAGAATATCTTGAGCAGAAGAAAAATGAGCTTATTGATGAGCTGACAGAATTTTTCAGGACACATCAGAAGCTTCTTGGCAGGTCGGTGATGTCAATGATTTTGTCAAAGCTTCCGGTTAATTTTAATAATGTGACGGAATTGCAGGATTATGTGTATCATTCACTCAGTAGTTGTACCAACAAGACGGAAAAGACTGCCTGCATTGAGCTCATAAAAAGTATAATGGAAAATTGAGGTTTGTTTTATGAAATGGTATAATAATCTGTACGTGGGAGAAAATGCGAAAAAGAGAAAAAGAAAGATTATTATGTCTGTGAAACGTAATCGGCCGCAGCTTGGTGCTTATATCATAACGCTTCCTGTTAACGACCAGAACTCTCTTGAGGTATATCCTTCCTATGTGCTTTTGCAGGAGCATTACAGAAAAGGAGAGATGTATGTCATGGGAATAGGATTGGGAAGAGAAGAGGCGTTTTTGGTTGTGCAGGATATTATTATGGACTGTTATCACCGGACAGGTCAGTTTTGTGTCAGAAAAATGATTGAAAGCAGGTAACAGCCGGGTTTTGGGGCTGTTACATAAAATTTTAAATTATAGTTAAGGAAGAAAATGCATGTTACATATATTGCTTACCATTTTAAAAATCATTGGAATCATATTGCTTGTGGTACTCAGTCTTATTTTAATCATATGTGCATGTATTTTATTTGTTCCTGTGAGATATGGTGCCTATATCAGGCATAAAGACTCACCGGAGCTTCGGGTGAAGGTAACGTATCTTCTGCATGCGGTAAGTCTGCAGATTATCTTCCGGGATAAAAAGCTTTGCAAAGAATTGAGAATTTTTGGCTTTAAGACTCATTTTCTTGATGAAAAAAACAAAAAGTCAAAAAAAGACAAGGATAAGATATCTGATGAAAGGTCAGAAAGAAGCAAAAATGCGATTTCTGATGATAATGGAAACCAAAACAAGAGTGATATCTTTGATGAAGTAGATGTCAAAAAGCATAACAGTTTTTTGAATAAAATGCGGAGAAAGTGGAAAAGAAAGCAGCGAAAGAAAGCAATGCAAAAGCAGGCGAAAAAAGCGGCAAAGACATCGGGCAATCCGGAGGAGGACGACTATCTCGGCATATTTGAGACAGAGAGAGACAAGAGAGATTTAGACAATGTCGAAGTTATCGAGAGTAATTTCTTTCAAAATGCAAAAAGGACTGCGGATATAAATGATAACGGCACAGTAGCTTTAACGGCAGATAGAGAGGAAACAACAGAAGATACTAAAGAAAATGCGGGTAAGAGCATATTCTCCAAAATAAAATTTAAAATTCATCAAATAATTCATAAAATTAAATATCAAATTGTAAAGATTTGTGGTACAATAAAGAATGTATTTGAAAAAATACGTACCGTTCGTTCAAAAATGGCTGATATCAGGGGAATGATAGAGGACGAGGATAACCGTCTGGCTTTTGTATTTGTAAAAGGTCAGGCATTGAAGGTGCTAAGGCATATTCGGCCGAGAAGAATACAGGGGTATATCAGGTTTGGATTTGATGACCCTTATCAGACGGGCAGGATATTGGGACTGATATATGCGGTTCTTAGGAGAAAGCCGAAGCGATTCGGGATAACGCCTGATTTTGAACAGAAGATTCTGGAAACTGATATGCAGATTAAGGGAAGAGTGCAGGTATATTATCTTCTCATAGTCGCATATAGAATTTATAAAAATGAAAATTTCAAGAAGGCTTTTGAAAGAAGGAGGAAAAATGGCAGATAGTAAGAATACATTTGACAGTACAGTGGAGTCACTGTTCAAGGGAATGGAGAGCTTTGTCACGACAAAGACAGTTGTAGGAGATGCGATTACAGTGGATGGCACCATCGTGTTGCCGCTTGTAGATGTATCCTTCGGTGTGGCAGCAGGGGCAACGAATGATGACAAGAAAAATAACGGAGGAGGCGGAATGGGAGGCAAGATGTCGCCTAGTGCCGTTTTAGTAATCAAAGATGGTGTGCCGAAGCTTGTTAATATCAAAGAGCAGGATGGTCTGACGAAGATACTGGATATGGTTCCGGGACTTATCGACAGATTTACAAAGAAGGGTTCTAATACTTCCGATGGGGAAGAGGACGAACAGGAAATTTCTATAGATAATTAATGTTAAAACCGCAAGTTCCGGCATATGATATACAAATAATAATTTGGAGTATTATATGCGTAGGATTTGCGGTTTTATTTTATTCTGGATTGCGATAGGAATTGCCATCGGATTATATATGGGTGTCAGTTTTTGCTCCATTCTTTTTATTTTAATATGTCTGATATTGGGGTATAATCTTTTTTGTAATTAGGTCACGGCGTCAATTTTGATGATGAATAGCATTATATCAGCATTGTTTTGGCTTGTTCGAAAATGAGTGCTGTTGATTGCAGATTGGAAATTATTTATGATTCATAAAGAGATTGTTTTGGGAAAAATAGATACGGCGGAAGCGATACGGTACATGGGCTATCGGGAGGGCTCTCCGGACCGTCAGTTGTTGGATATCATTGTCCGGTGTGAAAAAGAACTGTTACAGGTAATGGCACCGAGATATTGTTATAAGGTGTTTGATATTGTAAGAACTGAGGATAGCGTGAAGTTGAAAAACTCAAGTCTGGTATTGAAGGGAGAATCCATCAGGACACATTTGAAAGACTGCGAAAAGGCGGTAATCATGTGTGCCACGCTGTCAGGTGAGGTGGATAAAATCATACGCCTTGGCAGCATACGAGGAATGACCAATGCCCTTGTCCTTGACGCTCTTGCCAATGCCGCTATTGAGCAGGTATGTGATGAAGTGGAATCCATTATTATGACGGAGTTTCAGAATTATCACCACACATGGAGATTCGGGGTAGGTTATGGAGATTTTCCGTTAAGTACACAGAAATTGCTGTTAGATACGATTGATGCGGGGAAAAGAATAGGGGTATGTGCCACAGACAGTTCGATTCTCACTCCGGGAAAATCAGTCACCTGCGTTATCGGTTTGTCAAAGCAGAAGCAGGAGGAAAAGAAATCCTGCAGCAATTGTGATATGAAGGACAGATGCAGTTTTAGACAGAAAGGTGCAACATGCAGTTGAAATGAGAGAAACGAGAAAGCTATTTTAAAAATAGCGATTAAGGGAACCGGTGCGATAAAAAGATGATAAGAAAGGACCAGATGTATCATGGCAGAGTTTATTGAATTAATCAAAAACAGAGAGTTTATTTTTTTTGACGGAGCGATGGGAACCATGCTTCAGGCAAAGGGAATGGAGATGGGTGCCATTCCGGAGGTACTCAATATAGAGAAGCAGGAGTGGATTATTGATATTCACAGGCAATATATTGAAGCGGGAGCAGATGTCATATATGCCAATACATTTAGTGCCAATTCTTATAAGTTAAAAAATTGCGGTTACAGCGTGTCAGAGGTCATCAAGGCAGGAATAGCCAATGCACGAAAAGCATGCGAGGGAACGCAGACACTTGTGGCACTGGATATCGGACCAATCGGACAACTGTTAGAGCCTACGGGAACACTGACGTTTGAGGAGGCCTATGAGATTTATAAAGAACAGCTTGTAGCGGGCAGTGATGCAGATTTGGTGGTATTCGAGACACAGACGGATTTGTATGAGTTAAAGGCGGCCGTACTGGCGGCGAAGGAGAACACGACACTTCCTGTGGTATGTACCATGACTTTTGAAAAAAATCACAGAACCTTTACAGGCTGTGGTGTGTCTAATATGGTGCTGACACTGGATGGTCTTGGTGTGGATGCCATGGGCATCAATTGTTCTCTGGGACCGGTGGATTTATATCCAGTGGTAGAGGAGATTTCGGGACTTACGGACACGCCTGTGATTGTGAAGCCGAATGCAGGTTTGCCGGATCCTGTCACAAACAAGTACGACATTTCACCGAAAGAATTTGCCGGTCAGATGTGTCAATTTGCAAAGTATGGTGTTTTAATTGTCGGTGGCTGCTGTGGCACTAATCCGGAATATATCAGGGAGTTAAAACACAGCTTTTCTTCATTGAAGAGGGAAAAAGTAATCGTCACACGGAAGGCGGGGGTTTGCTCGGCAACAGAGACGGTGGTCATCGACCAACCGAGAATCATTGGTGAGAGAATTAACCCAACAGGAAAAAAGAAGTTTAAAGAGGCACTTCTCAACAACGACATCGATTATATCTTAAATCAGGCAATAGAGCAGACGAATGCAGGCGCTGAAATATTAGATGTCAATGTGGGACTTCCCGGCGTTGACGAAAAACAAATGATGATTAAGGCGGTAAAGGCAATTCAGAGTATCAATGAGGCACCGCTGCAGTTAGATTCCACCATTCCGGAGGTCATGGAGGCGGCACTGAGGGTATATAACGGAAAGCCTATCGTCAATTCGGTCAATGGGGAGAAAAAATCATTAGAGACAGTCCTTCCGTTGGTTAAAAAATACGGTGCGGCAGTGGTGGGTCTCACCCTTGATGAGAACGGAATCCCCAAAAAAGCAGAAGAAAGATTTGCCATTGCCAAGCGTATCTTACAGGCGGCGCTTGCGATTGGCATCAGGAAAGAAGATGTCTACATTGACTG
This sequence comes from uncultured Lachnospiraceae bacterium, assembly GCA_902767015.1. Taxonomy (GTDB): domain Bacteria; phylum Bacillota; class Clostridia; order Lachnospirales; family Lachnospiraceae; genus Bovifimicola. Next base: position 45,976 of record CACXFV010000008.1, read on the forward strand.
TCTGACACTCACGGCATCGGCAGAGCAGGAGGGTGTCATGGAGACCTTGAAGGCTGTGTATATGGTTAAACATGAATTAGGCTTAAAGACAGTTCTCGGTGTATCCAATATTTCATTTGGACTGCCGGGAAGAGAACTGGTAAATCATACATTTCTGGCAATGGCACTCACTAATGGTCTTGATTTACCGATTATCAACCCGAATGTAGCCGCCATGTCAGGAACGGTGATGGCTTACCGGGTGCTTGCAGGTCACGATAAGAATTCCGTGTCCTACATTGACGCTTACAATCATGTGCTGCAATATATGCTTCCGTCTAAGGTGGCGGCCTCAAAGAAATCAGAACAGGATAAGAGTGCATCACCGGCAGGAAAAGAGAATGCGGGAACACTGGAATTTGCCATAGAAAGCGGTCTGAAAAATGAAGGGGCAAGGTTGACGAGAGAAATGCTTAAAACCATGGATTCCATGGAGATTATCAATGAGCATCTGATTCCTTCTCTTGACAAGGTAGGCGCAGAATTTGAAAAAGGAACGCTGTTTCTTCCGCAATTGATTATGGCGGCAGATGTGGCGCAGGCGGCATTTGCTGTCATCAAAGAGGAGATGAATAAAAGCAGCACTGAAAGTGTGAATAAGGGAAGTATCGTTTTAGCCACTGTCAAAGGAGATATTCATGACATTGGGAAGAATATCGTGAAAGTGCTGTTAGAAAACTATGGATATCATGTCATTGATTTAGGGAAAGATGTAGACTACCAGAGAGTGGTAGATACCGTCAGGGAAAATGACATTAAGTTAGTGGGGCTGTCGGCACTCATGACCACTACGCTGGTATCTATGGAGAAGACGATAAAGCTTCTAAGGGAAAACCATCTTGACTGCAAAGTAATGGTGGGAGGAGCTGTGCTGACACCTGAATATGCTGAAAAAATCGGTGCGGATTTTTATTCAAAGGATGCAAAAGAATCCGTAGACATCGCTAAGAGAATATTCGGATAACCGGTATCTGTGAGTAGAGAACGGAGTTTTGACATATGAGTTATAAAAAGATTATGCTGACAGACAAAAAGAAGGCAGAAGCAGGCATCAGACTGAATAAATATTTAAGTGATGCAGGTGTATGTTCACGAAGAGAAGCGGACAGGCTGATTGAACAGGGAAGAGTTCTTGTCAATGGAAAAACGGCTGTCATGGGGCAGAGAATTTCAGACAGTGACAAGGTGGTTTATGAAGAAAAAGAGTTGAAGTTGATAGAGCAGTTAGAACTGATTGCTTTTCATAAGCCGGTAGGAATAGAGTGCACCGCTGATAGAAATAATAAAGATAACGTCATTGATTATATTCATTATGGCAGTAAGATATTCTATGTCGGCCGGCTTGATAAAGCCTCCTGTGGTCTGTTGCTTCTCACGAATGACGGAGACCTTGCCAATCAGATTGCAAAGGCAGTCAACAGACACGAGAAAGAATATATTGTGAAGGTCAACAAAAGCATTACGGAGGACTTCATTAAAAGGATGGAAGATGGTGTCGAAATTCTCGGCACTGTGACAAGAAAGTGTCAAGTTAAAAAAGTAAAAGACGATACTTTTAATATTATATTGACGCAGGGGCTGAACCGGCAGATTCGCAGAATGTGTGAGGCATTATCCTACAAAGTGATATCATTGAAAAGAATCAGGGTGATGAGTGTGAAGCTGGGAGAATTGAAAGAGGGACAGTACAGGAGAGTGACGGAACAGGAGCTTGAAAAAATATTGAAAGCCGTAAAAGGAGACAGGGATGATGGATAGCAAGAGCAGAGAAGCAGCGATTGAGAGAATAAAAGAAATGACAGCACTACTTAACAAGGCGTCAAGGGTATATTATCAGGAAGGCAGCGAGATAATGTCAAACTATGAATATGACAAGCTGTATGATGAATTAGCAGCCCTTGAGCTGGAGACAGATTTTGTGCTGTCAGACAGTCCTACCGTAAAAGTGGGATATGAAGTGTTAAGCGAGTTGCCGAAAGAGAGACATGAAGCACCCATGTTGTCACTGGATAAGACAAAGGAGGTTAGTATTTTAGCAGATTTTATTGGAGATTATCAAGGGGTGATTTCATGGAAATTAGACGGATTGACAGTAGTACTTACCTATAGGGAAGGAAAGCTGTTAAAGGCAGTGACAAGAGGGAACGGAGAGATAGGTGAAGTGATTACCAATAATGCCAGAGTATTTAAGAACCTGCCACTTTCCATCCCGTATAAAGGAGAGCTGGTTTTGCGGGGAGAAGCTGTCATCAAGTATTCCGATTTTGAGAAAATCAATGCCGAAATCAGCGATGTCGATGCAAAATACAAGAATCCGCGCAACCTCTGTTCCGGCTCGGTGAGACAACTGAATAATGAGATAACCGCAAAGAGAAATGTCAATTTTTTTGCCTTTGCCCTTATCAGGGCTGACGGTGTTGACTTTGGCAATTCAATTATCGGGCAGTTTGAATGGCTTGCCTCCCAGGGCTTTAGTGTGGTGGAGTATTATCCGGTAACTGCGGAGACGATGGAGAAGCAGGTTGCTTATTTTAGCAATGCTATAAAAAATAACGATTTTCCGTCGGACGGCTTAGTGCTGATGTTTGATGATATAAAATATGGCGAATCCCTCGGGCGAACCGCAAAATTTCCAAGAAACGGAATGGCATTTAAGTGGAAGGATGAGACGGCAAAGACAAGGCTGGTCGAAATAGAGTGGAGTGCATCAAGAACAGGATTGATTAATCCGGTGGCAATTTTTGAACCGGTAGAGTTAGAGGGCACAACCGTCACCAGAGCCAGTATTCACAACGTCAGTGTGGCAGAGGGACTTGCGTTGGGTATCGGTGATACGATAGAGGTGTATAAGGCGAATATGATTATTCCACAGATTGCCGAAAATCATACAAAAAGCGGTTTAACAACTGTTCCGGGACAGTGTCCGGTGTGCGGTGAAGATACCGTGATAAAAGAGGATAATGGGTTTAAATTTCTATATTGTGTCAACAAGGATTGTCCGGCAAAGAAGATAAAAAAATATACCCATTTTGCAAGCAGGAATGCCATGAATATTGATGGAATGTCAGAGGAGACGATGGAGAAATTTGTGGACAGCGGGTATATCAAGGAGTTTGCAGACATATACAAGCTGTCACAATATGAGGAGGAGATTGTGGGAACAAAAGGATTTGGCAGAAAGTCCTTCGACAATTTTATGGCAGCCATTGACCGGTCACGCACTACGGAAAGCTATAGGATTCTCTATGGTCTGGGTATTTTGAACATTGGTGTCACAAATGCCAGGATGCTGTGCAGGGCATTTTCCAATGATTTGGAAAAGCTGGTTACGGCCAATCGTGAAGAATTGTTGGCAATTGACGGTGTGGGTGAAATTATAGCGGATTCGCTGATAGATTATTTTAAGGATGAGAAGAATAGACAGGAATATAAAAATCTTTTGCAGGAATTGACAATAGTGGATGAGGACAATGAGACAGCCTCCAATGAAATGATAGAGGGAAAGACCTTTGTCATAACAGGTTCAGTGAACCACTTTGCCAACAGAGACGAGGTAAAACAGCTTATTGAGAAGCTGGGAGGCAAGGTTACCGGTTCTGTAACCAAAAAGACAGATTATCTTATCAATAATGATGCCATGTCACAGTCGTCTAAAAATAAAAAGGCAAAGGAACTGGGTGTGAGAATCATCACAGAGGATGAATTTGTGACAATGGCGGATGTCGAAGTGTAAAGTTGAAAATATAGTTTTTATATCATTGTATGACAGGCGAATAAATATTGACAGACAACAAAGTGAAGAAGTTTATGAAATGTAGAGGTGAAGAAAGATGCCAATCAGAGTAAAAGGTGATTTGCCGGCAAAGGCGGTAATAGAAAGTGAAAATATATTTATAATGGATGAGACGAGGGCGTTAAGTCAGGATATACGTCCCTTAGAGATTGCGATACTGAATCTCATGCCAATCAAGCACGATACCGAGATACAGCTTTTGAGGGTATTGTCCAATACCCCGTTGCAGGTCAATGTGACATTTGTGCATATTGGCTCACATATATCAAAGAATACCCCTGCGAGTCATTTGAATCAGTTTTATCAGACTTTTGAGGAGATTAAGCATAATAAATACGATGGCTTTATTGTGACGGGCGCACCACTGGATGATTTTGCGTTTGAGGAAGTGGATTATTGGGAAGAAATGAAAGAAATTATGGAATTTACTAAGAAAAATGTCACATCAACCCTCAATTTATGCTGGGGTGCTCTTGCCGGTCTTTATTATCATTACGGGATACCGGTAAGGAGAATTAAGGAAAAAAGATTCGGTATTTTTGAGCACGAGGTACTCCACAGAAAGGTGCCGCTTATGAGAGGGTTTGATGATGAATTTTTAATGCCTCATTCCAGACATATTGAATCCGTGTTTGAGGATATATGGAGTAATAAAGAACTCAATGTTCTGGCAGAATCAAAGGTGGCAGGACCTTCCATCATTATGGCGGAGGAGGGAAAACAGATTTTTATTATGGGACATCCTGAATATGACCGAATGACACTGGATGCGGAATACAGGAGAGATTTGGGAAAGAGAAGCGATGTGCCTGTTCCGTATAACTATTACAAAGAGGACAATCCGGACAATCTGCCGTTACTGACATGGAGAGCCCATTCCAATGCGCTGTATTCCAATTGGTTGAATTATTACGTATATCAGATAACTCCGTATGATATTGAGAGTATTGATTGAAAAGCCTTAATATAAAAAATAATGACGGAGATTTGAATGCTAAAAGTCTTCTTTCAGTAGCCAGATATATAAGACTGTCACCAGATTCATGGAGACAGCCATCACAGGCAGTGTCATTTTGGTAAAAACAAGAGACAACAGGAATGTGATACCTTTCATGATGACAAATGCCGTCAGCGCCGGATAAACAATACTATGGAATAACCGGAGGGAGATATGAATCTGTCGGCGGATATACAGATACAGGCAAAGGGCATTTAACATATTACTGCCGATAAAACCCAACAGATATCCATAGACACCATATATGGGCATCAGTGTTACGATGGAGATAATCTGGAGTATCGTTGCCATCACACCGAAGAGAAAGGTGACGGTAGTTTTTCCAAGTCCATTGATAATGCTGGCAAGCGTTGATGTGACATAGATAAAAGGACAGATTATCCCGAGCAGGCACATATAGGTGCCTGCTTCTTTGTCAGACAGCATGGTGAGCCCGATATCCCTCCCGTAATGGATAAAAACAGCAGCACAGAAAATGCCGAAAACACAGCAGAAGTGCAGTGTTTTTTCGGTTGTTTTTTTGATGCCGGCTTCATTATCTGCGCTGTCAGCTTGAGAGATGGTCGGCAGCAGCAGTAGGGACAGAGAATTGATAAATGCGCCCGGAAACAATATAAACGGAATGACAAGTCCCAACAGGATACCGTAGACAGACAGTGCCTTCTGTGAGGAGTAACCATACAAAATCAGCATATTGGGTATTAAGATACTTTGTATACTCTGCAGCACACTCAACATTAGTCTGTTTAGTGATATAGGAAGTGCCAGTGTGATGATTTCCGATAGAATGAGTCGCCTTTTTTTGATAAAATCAATTCCATAAGTGACAGCGTTTTTTGACAGCTTTTTTTTAGAAAGCCGGATATGTCTGATAATGTGAAAGGCACAGAAAAAAGTGGCAATCAGCTCTCCGGATACCGAGCCGATGACAGCACACAAAGGGGTAGGTGTCGCCCCGCTCTTTTCCATATAATCAATAATGACCACAATAGAAATCACCCTTGCCAGTTGTTCTACAATCTGCGAAACTGCTGTAATATTGGTATTTTTACAACCGATGTAATAACCGCATATGCAGGCATGGATACTGGTAAGCGGGATAGAAAATGCCAGCGCCTTAATCAGTATATTACAGCGGACTTCCAGTAATACATGCTCACAGATCCAATCTGAACACTGAAACAGAAGCGTGGACATGACAACAGATAATAAAAAGGACATGACAATGCCATATTTTAAGTATCGTTTAGAAGGAATACTGTCATGGTGAATCGTGGCTGCCGTCATTTTAGAGATAGAGGTCTCAAAGCCGATTGTACAGATGGAATAACAGATAATCTGAATGGGAAAAATAAGCTGATAAATTCCAAGTCCCTCTGCACCAATTTTATCTGTCAGGAATATTCTAAATAAAAAGCCTATTATTCTTGTGGCAAATCCTGCTGCCGTAAGAATGAGGGTTCCTTTTATAATGGTGCTTTGTTGAATTCGTGTTATATATTTTTTGAGAGAAATCATTGATAGAACCTTTACTGTTGTTATTCAGTAGTTTTTATAATATATGCTTTAAAAAACGGTTATATTCAGTGATATTATCATGATTGGTGTCGGGAGGTAGAAAAATGTATGTCGGAGGTTTGAAAATCAGCAATATTACCGATGCGGAAAAGATTATATATATGGACAATGCTGCTACCACCTTTACAAGGCAGGAGGTAGTGGATGAAATGATGAAATATTTCAATATACTATACGGCAATCCGTCAAGTGTATATGAATTTGCAGGGAAAAGCCGGGATGCCGTGGAGAAGGCGCGTAAGACGATTGCAGAAACACTTCATGCCAAAAGCAGTGAGATATATTTTACCTCAGGAGGAACGGAGTCGGATAACTGGGCCCTCAGGGCGGTCGCAAAGGCATATAAGAATAAAGGAAAACATATCATTACTTCTAAAATTGAGCACCATGCCGTTTTAAATACCGCAAAAAATCTGGAGGACTTGGGATTTAAAATTTCCTATATTGACGTTGACGAATATGGTGTGATAAAATTGCAAAGACTAAAGGAGGCAATCACTGATGAGACAATACTGATTTCCGTTATGACTGCCAACAACGAAGTAGGTACGATACAGCCCATTGACGAAATAGGAAGAATTGCGAAGGCACATAATATCCTGTTTCACACAGATGCGGTACAGTATTATAGCCAGATGCCGATGGATGTGAGGAAAAGCAATATTTCTCTTTTGAGTGCCAGTGCGCATAAATTTAATGGTCCCAAAGGGGTAGGTTTTTTATACATCAATGAAGGACTTCATATGGTTCCGCTGATATTTGGCGGCGGACAGGAAAAAGGACTTCGCGGAGGAACCTATAATGTTCCTTCTATCGTGGGAATGGCAAAGGCCGCCCAAATCGCACATGTCAATATGAAAAATAAGATTAACACGGAATTACAGAGCAGAGAATATTTTATCAAAAGAGTTCTTAGAGAGATTCCCTATACCAGACTGAACGGAGCAAGACAAAATCGTTTGCCGGGAAATATTAACTTTTCTTTTCAGTTTGTTCAGGCCTCTGAATTACTGGCACTATTAGATATGGAGGGAGTTTGTGCGTCAGGAGGGTCGGCATGTGCCAGTGGTGATTCAGCACCGTCACATGTCCTTACGGCAATGGGACTGGAGGAGGAGCTCGCTTATTCAGCTGTGAGATTCTCTATTTCTGAACATACCACAAGACAGGAAATCGATTATGTGGTGGATTGCCTTAAGAGAATCATTGCAGATAAAAGAAGAGACAATGAATTGATTCAGTATTACAGTGACAGGGGCAGAGGGCGAAGACGTTAATGATATCAATGTGATATATAAAGTTAATCATTATAACAGAACATGGGAGAAAGGAAAGAATCCAATCATCTCATCCGTGATCATTGGATTTTATGTAGTGATATGGAATTTATCAATAAAGCACATAAAGGAAAAGTAGTAGTGGGAATGTCCGGCGGAGTTGATTCATCAGTTGCCGCATATCTTCTCAAAGAAGAAGGCTTTGAGGTGACCGGTGTCACTATGCAGATATGGCAGAATGAAGAGCGCTACGACTGTTCTCTTGAGGGCGGCTGCTGTGGCATGAGTGCAGTGGAGGATGCGAGGCGCGTGGCACATATGCTGGATATTCCTTACTATGTGATGAATTTTCGTGAAGAATTTAATGACAAGGTCATTTGCTATTTTATCAGTGAATATCTGTCAGGAAGAACACCGAATCCCTGCATTGCCTGTAATCGCTATGTTAAATGGGAATCGCTTCTTAAGCGTTCGTTAGCGATAGGAACTGATTATATTGCCACCGGTCATTATGCCAGAATTGAGAGACTGAATAATGGAAGATATGCCATCAGAAATTCGGTGACAGCTGCTAAAGACCAGACATATGCACTCTATAATCTCACACAGGAGCAATTAAAGCATACGGTCATGCCGGTGGGTGATTATACGAAAGAGGAGATTAGGGGGATAGCAGAGAAAATCGGATTGTATGTTGCCAATAAACCAGACAGCATGGAGATTTGTTTTGTGCCCGATAATGATTATGCCGGTTTTATTGAGAGGCACTGTGACGGCGGGATTCAAGAGGGAAATTTTGTCGATAAGGATGGTAAGGTGCTTGGCAGACATAAAGGTATTACCCATTATACGGTAGGTCAGCGCAAAGGACTGGGACTTGCCATGGGACATCCTGTCTTTGTGACAGAAATCAGACCGGATACAAATGAAGTAGTAATCGGTGATAATGAACAAATATTGAAAAAAATCGTTATTTGTGATAATATCAACTACATGGCAGAACAGGAAATTGATGAGAATAAAATCTATACGGCGAAGATTCGATACAATCACCGTGGTGCCGCCTGCCATTTGAAAAGGAATGATGATAAATTATATGTCGAATTTGAAGAACCGGTGAGAGCAGCAACACCGGGACAGGCTTTGGTAGTCTATGCCGGCGAATATGTTGCCATGGGCGGAACGATTATCGACAGTATGTGATAAAAATAAGATAGAATCAGGTGTCATTATGAGCAAAGCAAAGAAAAAAAACAGACAAAGAGTCGAAAATAATAGTATCAAAAGTGAAAGAATTGAAAACAATAGTATCAAAAAAGAAAGAATCGAAAATAACAGAATCGAAAATGAAAATATTGAAAAACCTACATTCTGGAAAAAGACGGTTGCATTTGCAAAGCTGCTTTGGGAATGTATGACCTACAAGATGGCACTGTTTGTGGTGGTTGCCATCTATGTAATTTATGTTTTTTCCGGATTTAAGACAAATATTCGGCATCAGATTAACCAGAACACAAAATCATATCTCAAATCCATGGTGCAGGAAAGCTTAGAAAAGATAGAAATGAAGATTCATGATGAGTTCATTGTACTTGATACCATGGAGCTTTTCTGTAATGATGATATTGAGATGGAGATAACCTCAGAAATGCTAGAGCAGGCGATGGAAACACATTCCTTTGAGGGTATCAGCCTGTTTGACAGTGCAAGAAACAGCATTGTCACAATCGGCAATGTGGGGGATTACGCTGATGACGGTGTCATAGACAGTGCGCTTTCCGGAAATGATGCAGTATCGGCCATTTACGTAGGCAGTGGCGGAAAAGAGTTTATCAGTCTTGCTGTTCCGGTGTATGGCGCTGATGGTAAAATAAACGGCGCTCTGATGTGTAATTATGATATCAGGGAATTTACACAGATTATTGATACGTCTTCTTTTGAAAAGCTGGGGACAACCCTGATTTCAGAAGAGGATGGATTGCTTGTATCCAGACCGGAGTCAGTTGGCAGTCATGACAATTTGTTTGATTTATTGGATTCTATTAACATTAATAATGAAAAATCAATCAAAAAACTCAAAAAGAGTATCACAAATGGTCAGTCGGGAATTATTACCTATGGAAGCGGAAAACATAAAAGATATATTTGTTACAATGTGATTCCGGATACAAACTGGTATGCCGTATCGATTGTCTCTGCAAATGCCATTGAGCCGGTAGTAAGAAATATCTCAAAGATAGCGGTGAATTTTACCATATACATTAGTCTGGTGGCGGTTGGGTTTATTATACTCACACTGGCGATTGATATGAAGCTGCTGGTGAAGAGAAAAAGTATGCAGGAAAATTAAATGCCACTAAAAAGGCCGCTGCACAGACACTAAAAAAGAAATTTACCTTTGCAGAAAAGAGGGTTCTGAATTGGAAAGTGGAGAAAGGAAGTATTCTACATGATTTTGGCAGATTATCATATTCATTCATATTTTTCAGGTGACAGCGAGGAAACTTTTGAAGAAATTGTCAAGGCTTCTGTTTTGGCAGGACTGAAGGAGATATGCATTACTGATCATCAGGATTTCGGCTTTATGGCTGATGGAATTTTATTTGAACTTGAGGTGGATGAATATTATCAGGCACTTTGCCGGGTATCGGAACAATATGCCGATACACTGACTGTCAAAATAGGTGTGGAGACCGGACTTGAACCGGATAAGTCCCAAATGCTGCATCAGTTTGCCAATGCACACGAATTTGATTTTGTGATTGGCTCTACGCATTTGGTTGACGGCATGGATCCCTATTATCCGGAATTTTTTCAGGGAAAAACGGATGAACAGGCTTTTGCCCGGTATTTTGAGTCAATCCTTGAGAGCCTTGATGTCTGCAGTGATTTTGACGTATATGGACATATCGACTATATTGTCAGGTATTCGCCGAATAAGGCAAGAAATTATTCTTATGAAAAATATCATGACATGATTGATGCTATCTTGAGAAAATTAATTCATATGGGTAAAGGGATTGAAGTGAATACCTGTGGTTACCGTTATGGATTGGGATTTCCAAATCCATGTAAAGAGATTGTGAGAAGATATCATGAGCTGGGAGGAGAGATTATTACCGTTGGCTCAGATGCTCATGTTGCACAGGATATCGGTTATGATTTTAAGAAAGTGGAGCAACTGTTATCAGAATGTGGATTTGATTATTATACGGTATTCTCAAAAAGAGTACCGGCTTTTGTTAAACTGTAACCATTCTAAAAAATGGTAAAATTACTACTTGATATTTTTGTGTAAATTAGGTACAATACACCTAGGTAAATTTTTGAAAAAGGACATGTTTTTTGTGTCTAACGTCAAATTTTTAACAAACTTAAACTTTTAAAAATAATTAAAACTTTAGGAGGAACTTAAAAAATGGCAGTAAGAGTTGCAATTAATGGTTTCGGCCGTATTGGTCGTCTTGCATTCAGACAGATGTTTGGAGCAGAAGGATACGAAGTAGTAGCTATCAACGATTTAACAAGTCCTAAGATGTTAGCTCACTTATTAAAGTACGATTCATCACAGGGTAAATATGAATTA
>CACXFV010000009.1 GCA_902767015.1 uncultured Lachnospiraceae bacterium
TAACTTAATCAATTTTTCTGCTGAAATACCGTAAGCGCAAGCATTTCAGCAGAAAAATTGTAAAGTTTAATTATGAACAGTTCCTAAGAAAAATAATAGTTGATAAGCAACAGTTTAGATGAGAGGAAATGATACAATGGTCATCGGAATAACAGGTGGAATAGGTTCGGGAAAGACAGTGATTTTAAATCTGCTTGGAGACAAATATGGTTTTGTGATATTGGAGGCAGATAAGATTGCAAAAGAACTCATGGAAAAAGGAACGGCTGTTTTTGGGAAAATAGCAGAGTGCTTTGGAAATGAAATTTTAGATGAGAGGGGATGTATCGACAGACAGAAATTTGCCGCAATTGTCTTTAATGATAAAGAAAAGCTTACAAAGCTCAACGCACTGGTGCATCCGTCTGTCATTGAGGAGATTGACAGAAGAATAAAGATGATGAGGGCGGATGGCAGGGAGAATTTTGTCATTGAAGCGGCACTGTTGATTGAGTCGGGATGTCATCGGTTATGTGATAAGGTATGGTACATCTATACTGAAAAGAATATCAGAATTGAAAGACTGAAAGCCGGAAGAAAAATGACGGAAAAACAGATTGCGGATGTGATAAAAAACCAGTTGGAGGTCACTGATTTTGAGAGAATGGCGGATGCTGTCATTGACAATAGCTTTTCGATTGACAATACCGATAAACAAATACAAAAATTACTAGAGTTTTGAGACTATTTATGGTAGAATTTTAATATAATTTATTATTTATTTGATTCGAGGATATGAGATGCAGGAAAGAACTTTTAACAAAAAAAACATTGTTTTTGGACTTGATATAGGTACAAGAAGTATCGTTGGCTCGGTTGGGTATATTGACGGCCGGAATAAGTTTAATGTCATAGCGCATTATTCCAAGGAGCATGAAACGCGGGCTATGTTAGACGGTCAGATTCATGATATTTCCAAGGTATCGGATACCATTCTTAAGGTGAAAAATGAGCTGGAGAAGCAGCTTGACTTAGAGCTTAATGAGGTTTGTATCGCGGCAGCAGGACGAGTTCTGAGAACGGTTACGGTACATGTAGATTATGATTTGAATCAGGAGAGTCCTGTCAGCAGTGAACAGATTTATTCATTGGAGATGATGGGGGTAGAGAATGCATATGAGATTATAAGAGATCAGGAGAAGGACATCAGCTTTTACTGTGTCGGATATACCGTTGTCAAATATTACCTGAATGATTATGTGATTTCTAATCTGGAGGGGCATAAGGCGAAGAGAATATCAGCAGATGTTCTGGCGACCTTTCTTCCTGATGAGGTAGTAGATGGATTGTATGCTGCTGTAGAGAACGTAGGACTTAGGGTTGCTAATCTTACGCTGGAGCCGATTGCAGCAATCAATATTGCCATTCCGCAAAAGTACAGGCTGCTTAATATAGCCTTAGTGGATGTAGGGGCAGGTACTAGTGATATTTCCATCACAAAGGATGGAAGTATTATTGCGTATGGAATGATACCGAGAGCAGGCGATGAATTTACGGAATGTATGGTATCAAATTATCTGGTTGATTTCAATACGGCAGAAGGAATAAAGCGGGGTTCAATCTTAAAGAAGCAGATTACCTACACAGATATTATGGGTTTGAAGCAGAAACTGTCACCACAGGATGTGCGGGCTGCTTATAAAGATACAGTGGAATCAATTACAAAAGAGATAGCGGACAAGATAATAGAACTCAATGGCGGCAAACCGGTCAATGCTGTATTTGTAGTGGGCGGTGGTGGAAAGGTATATGGTTTTACCGATTGCCTAGCAGAACATTTAGGCATCCCGAAGGAGAGAGTTGCTCTCCGTGGTGAAGAGGTTCTCACGGAAGTGGTTTTTCAACAGGAGGGAATTAAGAAGGATCCGTTGCTTGTCACACCAATCGGAATCTGCTTAAGTTATTACGAGCATAAGAATAATTTCATTTTTATCAATGTGAATGATAAGAGAATCAAATTATATGATAATGATAAGCTTACTGTTGTGGATGCTGCCTTTGCGATAGGATTTCCGAATGATGCATTGTTCCCTAAGAGGGGAGAGGCACTGGAATTCTATGTGAATGGTGAGAAGCGCATGGTTCGTGGAGAGTTAGGAGAAGCAGCGGAAATCACTATTAATGGCAAGCAGGCGAATATCAATTCTAAGATTATGAAAAATGACAGTATCAAAATCAAAGAATCAACGGCAGGAAATCCGGCAGCCATGAAAGCCGGAAATCTTAAAGAGTATGATGCAGTAATGGAATTCGTTGTCAATGGACAAAATATCAAGTGTCCGAGGTTTGTTCAGATTAATGGTGAACTACAAAGCGGAGATTACGATATTCTCAACGGTGACAGAATCGAGGTGCTGCCATATTATACACTGGGGCAGTTATTGGCATTTTTAGATATTGATGCCAAAGAGAATTTTATTACGGTTAATAACGAAGAGTGCACCCTTGAGGAAAAAGTATACGAGAATTTCTATGTGAAGTTTGAGAAGAGAAATGTGCCTTATGTGGATGAGTTTAAGGAAAAATATAAGTCGCCGGAGGAAGAGCAGACAGGGGAAGAGGAAACGACGGAGGAAGCATTAACAGAAGAAGAATTAACGGAAGAAGTACAGGCAGAGGAAGAACAGGTAACCGTACAGAAAGACAAGAGTTTTCAGTCCGGAGAAGAGAAGGAGAAAGAGGTTTTGAACAGTTCCGCTTCTCTGACACATAAGAAGGTAAAAAAGGAGGTTGTCAGGGATATTGTCGTGAGGGTGAATGACACCACGGTGAAGCTGACGGGAAAGAGCCGGTATATTTTTGTAGATATATTGGACAAATATCCTTTTGATACCAGAAAGGTTGCGGGAGGAAAGACGCTTGTCATGACAGTCAATGACAAAAAGTGTGATTTTACGACAGAGATTAGGGATGGTGATATATTGCAGTTATATTTTGCTGAGTTATGATTGGCATAACAAATTCATTGAGAAAGGAAGCAGGAATACGAACTGTTATTGCGGGGTTTGGTTAAGTAGCAGGAACGTATCCTGTATGTGGGTGTAGAATGGAGATACAATTATGGAGAGAGCTTTTAGATCCCTATCAGTTAGCGGTGGATGAGCTTATGGTAAAGTTTCGATATCTGATTAATGAACACATGACATCAGGTGTATATTCACCAATCGAGCAGGTAAACGGGCGTGTGAAGAAGATTTCAAGCATTTTGGAGAAGATGCAGAAAAAGAAGATTAAGTTTGAAGATATTGAAAAGAAGATTGATGATATTGCGGGTATCAGAATTATCTGCCAGTTTGTAGAGGATATTGATACGGTGGTGGATATAATTAAGAACAGAAGTGACATGATTGTCAAGGAGGAGAAGGATTACATAAGAAATGCAAAGGAAAGTGGTTACCGGAGTTATCATATCATCGTGTACTATAATGTCATTACTTTAACAGGAACAAAGAACATTAAAGTGGAGATACAGATTCGTACATTAGCCATGAATTTCTGGGCAACGATAGAACATTCACTTCAATATAAGTATCGGCAGAATATGCCGCCTCATATCAGAGAGAGACTGAGCGGTGCAGCTGCGGCGGTGGTAGCATTGGATACAGAGATGTCTTCTGTGAGAAATGAGATTATGGATTCCCAGAATTCATTTCAGATTAAGGCATATATTGTAGCAGAGATTCTCAATACCATCAGAAATCTTTACAACGTGGCGAATAAGCGGGAGATTATCAAGATACAGGATGAGTTTTACAATATTTATAAATTGGATGACATTGATATTCTGGAGAAGTTCAGCAAAGAAATTGATGTAATTGCAGAGGGATACAGAGCACAGGGAATTGGCAGTAATGAGTGAGTTAATGCGTGTGGATAAGTTTCTTTCTGATATGTGTGTGGGCACCAGGAAAGAGATTAAGAATATGGCAAAGAACGGAAGAATTAAACTGAACGGTGCTGTGATTAAGAGTACAGATATCAGGATAAATCCTTTGGTGGATAAGATTACGCTGGATGAGAAGGAGATTGCGTTTTCAAAATTTGAATATTATATGCTTTATAAACCACAGGGCGTTGTGTCTGCCACCAGTGATGCGTCGGACAAGACAGTGATTGATTTGATTCGTGAGAATTCAGAGGATACGATTCGGTCACAGGATTTATTTCCGGTGGGAAGGCTGGATAAGGACACGGAGGGGCTTCTGCTTATTACCAATGACGGTGAACTGGCACACAGGTTATTATCACCGTCAAAGCATGTGGATAAGATTTACTATGCCGTCATTGATGGTATTGTCACAGAGGAGGATGTACGAAGCTTTGCACAGGGAATCACCCTTAAGGACGGAACGGTGACGAAGCCTTCTAAGCTTCGGATATTAAAGGTGTTGGAGAGTGAGCAGATTACGGAAATCGAAGTGACGCTATACGAGGGCAGATATCATCAGGTAAAGAGAATGTTTGCTGCCTGTGGTAAGCATGTTGCTTATTTAAAGCGAATATCCATGGGAAAGCTGCAGCTGGATGAAGGACTCAGGCCGGGACAGTTCCGCGCACTCACCAATACAGAGATTGCATTATTGACAGAGAGCACTGCTGTCCACAGGTCAGTAAGATAAGTAAGGAGCTGTTCATTAATAACTTAATCAATTTTTCTGCTGAAATACCGTAAGCGCAAGCATTTCAGCAGAAAAAATGTAAAGTTTAATTATGAACAGTTCCTAAGCAGGAATGATTTCAGATTGATAGATGACATGATAGACTAGGAGGCGGAAAGGCAATTATGAATATGAAAAAGATTGCGATTATTACAGGAGCATCATCAGGTATGGGAAGACAGTTTGCCATAAAGATTGACAGAATGTTGAAATCCATTGATGAGATATGGCTGATTGCAAGGAGAATGGAGCTGTTAGAGGAGGTCAGAGGTGAGATTAACCGGCCGTGCAGGTTAATCTGTGAGGATGTTACAGATGAGTCTTATAAATATGTGCTGGCGAAAATCTTAAGACAGGAGAATGTAGAAATCAAGATGTTAGTCAATTGTGCAGGATATGGTATTATTGGTGAAGCTGACAGCGAGGCGATTGAGGTAGAAGTAGGAATGGCTGAAACCAATTGCAGCGGACTTACGGTAACCACGTTAGTGGCGATTCCGTATATGTCCTCGAACAGCAGAATTATCAACATAGCATCTTCAGCAGCGTTTTTGCCGCAACCATATTTTGCGATATACGCCGCTTCTAAATCCTATGTCCTCAGCTTTTCAAGAGCGTTAAGGAGGGAGCTGTATGACAGAGGAATTGTTGTTACGGCGGTGTGTCCCGGACCGGTGGATACAGAGTTCTTCTCTATTGCCGAGAAAGGAAGCAAGAGAGCGTGGTTTAAAGATTTGACGATGGCGACGGCAGACGAAGTCGTAGAGCAGGCATTGACAGATTCCATTAATAAAAAAGAAATCTCTGTCTATGGTGTTACCATGAAGATGTTTCGCATCTTCACAAAATTGGTTCCGCATAAGCTGATTCTCGACAGCTACGGAAAGTTCTATAAGAAAAATCATAACGAAATGACAAGAGAAAATTAATCATACAGGCAGTGAGCATATGGATAGTCAACAGAAGCGTAAGGTAGAAAAAGGCGATTATGGATATTTTGAAAAAAATAAAAGAACACAGTTAATGATTTCCTTTGTTCTTTTATTTTTTGTTGCCGTTGTTTTTTATACAGGATATGTCCGATATGGTAATACTAAAAATATTTTTACCATTATGGCAGTGGTATCCGTGATTCCAATGGCTAAATTTCTTGTGTCATACATTGTACTTGCCCCACATAAAGGGCTTGAAAAGGAGATATACCGGAAGGTAAAAGAGATAGACGGATTTAATCTGGCCTATGACCTGATGATTTCATCCTCCGAAAAGATATATGAGGTCAAAATTACTGCCATCCGTGACAATGCAGTATATCTGTATGTTCCCGGTCATAACTATGATAAAAATGATGTAGAAAAATATGTGAGAGGATTTTTGGAAAAAGAGTGTAAGGTTTCAGCTGTGAAAATGATTTCTGATATAGGGCAGTATCAGACAGAGATTAAAAAAGCATCGAAGCATGAGCAGGGAAAATACGATGAGAGAATCCGCGAGCTTATGCTGATATATTCCATGTAAGAACTGCAAACATGGCAGGCAGTTAAATGTAATATAATTGCATTGGCGATATGCAGGAGGTGTAAAAATGAAAGAATTCATTATCAGAGAAAATGAGGCCGGCCAGAGGGCGGATAAGTTTTTGAAAAAGTATCTGAGTAGGGCAGAGGAAGGTTTCATTTATAAAATGCTCAGAAAGAAAAACATCACGCTCAATGATAAGAAAATAAATGGAAGTGAGAAGCTGTGTGTTGGTGACAGCGTTAAAATATATTTTTCAGAGGAGACGCTTCAGAAGTTCACGGCAGCTCAAAATGTTGTGGGCAATTATGACACATATCAGCATAAAAATAACGGCAGAAGATTACATAAGCCCCTCTATATTCATCCGGGAAAGATTCAGGACAGTATTATATATGAGGATGAGAATGTTATTTTATTTAACAAGCCCTCAGGGGTATTGTCGCAAAAAGCATGTATTGATGATATGTCAGTCAATGAGCTGTTACTTTTTTATCTGTTAGATAAAGGGAAGATTACAAAGGAACAGTTAGAGACTTTTAAGCCTTCCATCTGCAACAGACTTGACAGAAATACAAGCGGACTTATTATATTTGGTAAGAATTTAAAAACACTGCAGTTTTTTTCAGGTGTTCTGAAGGATAGAAGAATTCATAAGTATTATCTGTGTGTTGTCAATGGGGTGATGAAAGACAGGCAGAGGATTCAGGGATATCTTAGAAAATCGGAGAAGAATAATATGGTGGATATTATTGATGAAGCAGCATACAGACTTCATCCGAAAAAAGAGGAATACAGCTATATCGAAACAGAATATATGCCACTTAAAGATAATGGGAAGTATACACTGTTAAAGGTGCATCTTGTGACGGGAAAACCGCATCAGATCAGAGCACATCTTGCCAATATGGGACATGCTCTGGCAGGGGATGTCAAGTATGGCAGCAGAAAGGTGAATCATTATTTTCAGAAAAAGTATGAGTTAGAATATCAGCTTTTACATTCCTATGAACTGAAATTTGATGAATATGAGGGGGATTTTCGTTATCTATCCGGAAAAAGCTTTAAGGCAGAGCTGCCATGGAGTTTTTTGGAGGTCATCAGGAGAGAGGGCTTGGAAAGCGAATACTAAAGAAAAAGAGTATATTTCACATTTTGACATAATGAAGACAATGGAGAAGAAGAATGGGAACATGGAATACCCGTGGACTTCGGGGCTCTACATTAGAGGAATTAATTAATTTTACCAACGAGAAATACAGGGAACATGGAATTGCGCTGGTGCAGAAGATACCAACACCGATTAAACCTGTGGAGATTGACAAAGAATCAAGACATATTACAATGGCATATTTTGAGCAGAAAAGTACGGTTGACTATATTGGTGTTGTTCAGGGGGTACCCATTTGTTTTGATGCAAAGGAGTGTAACACGAATACATTTCCAATGCAGAATATCCATGAGCATCAGGTGAATTTTATGCGGGAGTTTGAGGAGCAGAACGGTATCTCTTTCATCATCATATACTATACCAACAGAAATGAGGCTTATTATCTGCCCTATGCATTGATTGAGCAATTTTTTGACAGAAGTAAAAATGGCGGGAGAAAGAGCCTTTTGTTCGAGGAGATTGATACAAGCTACAAAATCAGTACCCATAAAGGGGTTCCGCTGCATTATCTGGAGGCGTTGTCGCGGGATTTGGAGAGCAGAGAAAATGTCGGATAAAACGATTGACACAGACAGAATTTTACAGTATAATCTCTGACTATAATTTATTATGATAACGAAGTAACGCTTTAATGCGCTAAAGTAAAGGATAAAGTATTTTATAAAAGTATTTTAATAGCAGTTTTAATAGAGTTTTGAAAGGATTTTAAGCGAATGAAAAGTACACTTTTACATACACCGGTGGGAGTCAGGGACATTTACGGAGAGGAATGCAAAAATAAGCTTGTGATACAGGAGCGTATCCATGAGCTTTTTAAGGCGTATGGATATAGTGACATACAGACGCCTACATTTGAATTTTTTGATATTTTTAATAAGGAGAGAGGAAGTGTAGCCTCGAAGAATATGTACAAGTTTTTTGATCGTGAGGGATATACACTTGTATTGCGACCGGATATGACACCGTCCATTGCGCGTTCTGCTGCCAAGTATTTTATGGATGAAGAGATGCCAATCCGATTTTGCTATGCGGGAAATGCTTTTATCAATCATTCTGAATATCAGGGAAAGCTTAAGGAGTTTACACAGGTAGGGGCAGAGTTAATCGGTGATAATACTTCTGATGCCGATGCAGAGATTATTGCCATGGTGATAGAGACACTTTTAAAGGCAGGACTAAAGGAATTTCACATTGAGATTGGTCATCCGCTGTTTTTCAAAGGGCTGGTAAAGCAGGCAGGGCTTGGGGAGGTTACCGTAGAGGAATTGAGAGAACTGTTGGAGAATAAAAAGTATTTTGGCATCGAGGATGCACTTGCCAATCTGACCATCAGTGAGGAGATGAAACAGATATTTACAGAATTTCAGGAATATATCGGTTCTGTGGATATGTTGGGAAAAATTAAAAAATATGCACTGAATGAAGAGAGTATGGGAGCCTTGGAACGGCTTGAAAAGCTATACCATATACTTGAAATCTATGGCATGGAGAAGTATGTTTCCTTTGATTTATCAATGCTTAGCATGTACAGTTATTATAGTGGCATTGTCTTTCGGGCATATACCTACGGAACAGGAGATGCCATTGTGACGGGAGGAAGATATGACCACCTTCTTAGCCAGTTTGGAAAGGAGGCGCCGGCGATTGGTTTTGCGGTTAATCTTGACAAGCTCATGGTGGCACTGGTAAGGCAGCATATTGAGCCGGTGATAGAAGAAAACAAGATTATGATATTATATGAGGCAGATTATCGGGCGAAAGCCATCAGTTACACCAAAGAATTGCGTGATAACAATGAGAGTGTGATGATGGTTAGAAAGCGTTCCAATCATACGCTGGAGGAATATGAGAATTATGCCCGCAGATATGATGTAAAAAAGATTGTTTTCATTACTGAAAATGACAGAAAAGAGATAACAGTAAAGAGATAACTGTAATGGGAATGGTTAAAACAGTTATGAAGCTGAAAAAACAAAAATGACAAAATTGGCTGTTCTGCCAATTTGTCAGATAGAAAGAGAGGACATATACATGAGATATTTGACATTTGCATTGGCGAAGGGAAGGCTTGCAAAGAAATCTCTTGAGATGTTTGAAAAAATAGGGATTACCTGTGATGAGATGAAGGACGAAAAGACAAGAAAGCTGATTTTCGTTAACGAAGCATTGAAGCTTAAGTTTTTTCTGGCAAAAGCAGGTGATGTTCCTACCTATGTGGAATATGGTGCAGCGGATATCGGTGTTGTAGGAAAAGATACCATCCTTGAGGAGGGAAGGAAGCTCTTTGAAGTGATGGATTTAGGGTTTGGCAAATGCAGAATGTGTGTATGCGGTCCTGAATCTGCGCGAGACCTGTTAAAGCATCATGAAATGATAAGAGTTGCCAGTAAGTATCCGAATATAGCAAAGGATTATTTTTATAATAAAAAGCACCAGACAGTGGAGATTATTAAGCTCAATGGTTCGGTAGAACTGGCACCGATTGTGAATTTGTCTGAGGTCATTGTAGATATTGTGGAGACAGGTTCTACCTTAAGAGAGAACGGACTTACGATTTTAGAGGAGATATGTCCGCTCTCGGCAAGAATGGTGGTTAATCAGGTGAGCATGAAGATGGAAAATGACAGAATTATGAAGCTGATTAAGGATTTGAAAGAAGTCATAGGATGATGGCATGAAAGAGCAGCGGGAACAGCATAAGAGAAGCAGAATAAAAAGAAAGGCGGATATCCATGAAATTTATAGAATTAGATGAGCAGAAAAAACAAAATATATTGGATGATTTATTGAAGAGAAGTCCGAATAATTATGGCGAATTTTCAGACAGGGTGCAGGCAATTCTTGATGATGTGAAACTGAGAAAAAATGAGGCAGTGTTTGAGTATACCAAAAAGTTTGACAAGGCAGATATCAATGCGGATAATATTGTCGTGACTGATGAGGAAATTGCAGAAGCGTACAAAGAAGTGGAGAAGACAGGTTTAGTTGAAATCATAAGAAGGGCTCTTGTCAATATCCGGAATTATCATCAAAAACAAAAGCAGTACAGCTGGTTTGACAGTAAGCCTGATGGAAGTATACTGGGACAAAAGGTGACACCGCTTGAAAAGGTAGGGGTATATGTTCCGGGAGGAAAGGCAGCCTATCCATCCTCTGTTTTGATGAATATTGTTCCGGCAAAAGTGGCAGGGGTAGACAAAATCATTATGACAACACCTCCCGACGCTGCGGGAAAGGTTAATGCGGGAACCCTTGTGGCAGCAAAGGAGGCAGGGGCAGATGTAATCTACAAGGTTGGCGGTGCGCAGGCCATTGCGGCACTGGCGTATGGTACAGAGTCCATTCCTAAGGTCGATAAAATCGTAGGTCCCGGAAATATCTATGTTGCCCTTGCAAAGAAAGCAGTTTACGGACACGTCAGTATTGATTCCATAGCAGGACCAAGTGAGATTCTTGTGTTGGCAGATGAGAGTGCAAATCCGAGATATGTTGCGGCAGACCTGCTTTCACAGGCTGAGCATGATGAGATGGCGTCAGCGATTCTGGTGACAACTTCAAGGAAGCTGGCAGAAGAAGTATCTTCGGAGATAGACCGGTTTGTTGAGAATTTATCAAGAAAAGCTATACTCGAAAAGTCTCTTGAGAATTATGGTTATATACTGATTGCCGGTACCATGGAGGAAGCCATTGCCGTGGCAAATGATATCGCATCAGAACATCTGGAGATAGTGACAAAAAATCCTTTTGATACCATGACTAAGATTAGAAATGCCGGAGCAATTTTCTTGGGCGAATATAGTTCAGAGCCTTTGGGAGATTATTTTGCGGGCCCGAATCATGTATTGCCAACCAATGGAACAGCGAAGTTCTTTTCGGCATTAAGCGTTGATGACTTCATTAAAAAGTCAAGCATTATTTCATTTTCGAGAGAGGCGCTGAAGCCGATACATGAGGATATCATGGCGTTTGCCAATGCTGAGCAGCTCACGGCACATGCTAATTCAATAAAGGTACGATTTGAGGAAAAAGTGTAAAGTCTGAAAATACTTCTAAGGCGTCAAAAGTCGCCGCCTGAGAAGTACCGGATTTTCACACTGTTTATTGGTGGCATATGGCAAACATGGATTGCCATACGCCGGAGGTATCAATATGAATATACTTGTTGTTAATGATGACGGAATAGAGGCACCGGGACTTTTGCGTCTTGCACACATGGCAAAATATTTTGGTAAAGTGACAGTTGTTGCGCCTGAACATCAGTGCAGTGCAATGTCACACAGAATCACGATTAGAAAAGAGATGTATCTGAAAAAGGTCAATTTTTCCGTTCCTGAGGTGGAGGCTTATAGTTTAAGCGGAACACCTGCTGATTGTGTGAAGGTGGGGATTCATCATGTCATGAGTGAAAAGCCGGATTATGTATTTTCAGGAATTAATAATGGATATAATACAGGCTTTGATATTGAATATTCCGGTACAGTAGCAGCAGCCATAGATGGAGTGATGAATGGCGTAAAATCCATAGCATATTCTCACAGCATGGGAGACAGATATGAAATTACAGATCGATATATTCTTGAGATTACTAAGAAAATAGTTGAGCGGGAAATAGAGAAAGATATGATTTGGAATGTCAATTTTCCGGAATGCGGTATGGAGAATCTAAAAGGAATATTATGGGATAGAAAGATTGCCGGCCTTCAAGTACATGATGACAGGTTTGTCAGTGTAAAGAAGGAAGGAAATACAGAAGTCATAAGAGAAGAAGGTGTGATGATTGATTTGCGGAAAATTGATAATAGCACAGATGTGGGGGCCGTTATGAACCATTATATTTCGATTGGAAAAGTAAAGGGAATCGTAACATAGTAACGAATATTTTGATTCGAAGGAGGAATATATTTTGACAGACAACGTAAGAAAGGCTGCTCTTGACAGAGTGACAAAGGAGACAAGTATCACGATGGAATTGAATATAGACGGTTCCGGCACTTCAAGAATTAATACAGGAATCGGCTTCTTTGACCATATGCTTGACAGCTTTGCAAGACATGGCTTATTTGATTTAGTTGTGAATATAAAAGGCGATTTGTATGTCGATACGCATCATACCATAGAGGATGCAGGAATTGTTTTGGGAAGTGTCATTAAGGAGGCCTTGGGAGACAAGAAATCAATTAAACGCTATGGAAGTGTGATTCTTCCGATGGATGAAACGCTGGTGCTGTGTGCCCTTGATTTATCGGGAAGGCCATATCTGGTATTTGATGCAGAGTTTTCGACGGACAGAGTCGGTTATTTTGATACAGAGATGGTAAAAGAGTTCTTCTACGCTGTTTCCTACAGTGCAGGGATGAATCTTCATCTGAAGGTGATTACCCCCGGCAATAATCATCATATAATCGAGTGTATGTTTAAGGCATTTGCTAAGGCACTTGACGAGGCAACCAGAACAGACCCGAGAATCACAGATATTATGTCAACTAAAGGAAAATTGTGATACGGTTTATCCGGAATGGAGAATATATGCGAAAAGAATATGAAGAACAATTAAAAAAGGCGGGTTTGTCAATCGTACCCCTGAATTGTAAAATGAAGTTTAGTGAGTTTAAATTAAACAGTGAAGGTATGATACCGGTTGTGGTTCAGGACGATGAAAATAATGAGGTACTGATGCTTGCCTACATGAATGAAGAAGCTTTTGAAATGACGGTTGAATCGGGAATCATGACGTATTATAGCAGAAGCAGAGATGAATTATGGATTAAAGGGCTCACATCAGGACACTTTCAATATGTGGAGTCGCTGGTTGTTGACTGTGACAGTGATACACTGTTGGCGAAAGTGACACAGATTGGCGCTGCCTGCCATACAGGTAACAGAACATGCTTTTTTACACCGATTACCGATGGTAAAAGGTAGCGCGAGGTAGTAACCAAATGCAGGAAAGTAGGTATTTATTTGAGTAATTTAGCATTGTCTGATGATATTTTATTAAGTATTGACAAACCGGCCAGATATATCGGGAATGAAGTCAACATGGTAAAAAAAGATCCTAAAGCAGTGGAGGTTCGTTTTGCCATGTGTTTTCCGGATGTTTATGAGATAGGAATGTCACATTTGGGAATCCAGATATTATATGATATGTTTAACAGGCGGGAGGATATTTACTGTGAGAGAGTATATTCTCCGTGGCTTGATTTGGATAAGATTATGAGGGAGAGAGATATCCCTCTTTTTGCGTTAGAGTCACAGCAGCCAATCAAAGAGTTTGATTTTTTGGGGATTACCATTCAGTATGAAATGTGCTATACCAATATATTACAGATATTGGATTTGAGTAAAATTCCGTTATTGTCAAAGGACAGGGAAGAGGATTCTCCCATTGTGGTGGGTGGAGGACCATGTGCGTACAATCCGGAGCCCCTTGCCCCATTTTTTGATTTGTTCTATATTGGTGAAGGAGAGACAGTATATTTTGAGCTGATTGATGTTTATAAGGAGAATAAGAAAAGGGGAGGAACGAGGCGGGATTTTCTTGCACAGGCGGCAAAGATAGAGGGAATCTATGTTCCGTCCTTTTATGATGTCAGTTATCACGAAGACGGGACGATTAGTGCCTTTGTGCCAAATCATCCGAATGCAAAGCAAAAGATCATAAAGCAGCTTGTCATGGACATAAGTGATACCTATTATCCGGACAAGCCTTTAGTGCCGTTTATCAAGGCAACACAGGACAGAGTGGTGTTGGAAATTCAGAGGGGCTGCATACGTGGATGTCGGTTCTGTCAGGCAGGGTCAGTATATAAACCCGTCAGGGAAAGACGACTTGACTTTTTAAAGGAGAAGGCCTATAAAATGCTAAAAAACACCGGTCATGAGGAGATTTCCTTAAGCTCACTGAGCTCCAGCGATTATTCGGAGTTGGAAGGACTTATCCGGTTTCTGATAGAAGAGTTTAAGGGAAAAGGTGTGAATATTTCACTTCCTTCTCTAAGAATTGACGCGTTTTCCCTTGATGTCATGAGTAAGGTGCAGGATGTGAGAAAGAGCAGCCTCACCTTTGCACCGGAGGCGGGTTCCCAGAGACTTAGAAATGTGATTAATAAAGGTTTGACGGAGGAAGTGATTTTGAAGGGTGCCAAGCTTGCTTTTGAGGGAGGCTGGAATAGGGTAAAACTGTATTTTATGTTGGGACTGCCGACAGAGACAGTCAGTGATATGGAAGGCATTGCAGAGCTATCCGAAAAAATAGCGGAGTTATATTACCAGATTCCAAAAGACCAGAGAGCGGGAAAAGTGCAGGTTGTGGCCAGTACCTCATTTTTTGTGCCGAAGCCATTTACACCATTTCAGTGGGCTTCCATGAATACAAAGGAGGAATTTTTAAATAAAGCGCGGATTGTGAATGCAAAAATGAAAGAGATGTTAAACAGAAAAAGCCTTAAGTACAACTGGCATGAAGCAGATGTGTCGGTTTTAGAGGGACTTTTGGCAAGAGGTGACAGAAAAGTGGCAGATACCATTCTGTATGCCTATCAGTCCGGCTGCATTTATGATGCCTGGGGCGAGAGCTTTGATAATGAAAAATGGGAGAGAGCCATTCAGGCAACAAATATCGATATGGACTTTTATATCACAAGGGAGAGAAGTGTCGATGAAATCCTTCCATGGGATTTTATTGATACCGGTGTCACAAAACAATTCCTGATACGGGAATGGGAAAGAGCAAAAGAAGAACTCGTTACCCCTAACTGCCGTATGAAATGTGCCGGTTGTGGTGTGGCAAGATTTGGAGGAGGTGTGTGCTTTGAAGATAAGAATTAAATTTGCAAAGCAGGGTTCCATGAAATTTGTGGGGCACCTCGATATTATGCGGTATTTTCAGAAGGTAATGCGAAGAGCAGATGTGGACATAGCCTATTCAGAGGGCTTCAGTCCCCATCAGAAGATGTCCTTTGCGGCACCGCTGGGCGTGGGGTTGATCAGTCGTGGAGAATATTTTGACATAGAGGTAAATTCTACAGAAAGCTCCGGGAGGATGGTTGATCGGCTGAATGCAGTGATGGTTGAGGGAATGAAAGTCATCAGTTACAGATTATTGCCGGAGACTTCTAAGAATGCCATGTCAATTGTGGCAGCGGCAGATTATCTTGTCAGATTCAGGGGGGAGGCTAAGCCTTGCAGTGGAATGGAGGAGCACTTTCGGGAATTTATGTCACAGGATAAGATAGAGGTGGTTAAGACCACAAAGAAGGGAGAGAGCCTTGCGGATATACGCCCCATGATTTTGGCATATGACGTCACGGATGGATTTTTTTTAAAGCTGGCAACAGGCAGTGAGAGTAATCTGAAGCCGGAGTTGGTAATGCAGGCATTTTGTGAATATCTGGGTGTGGAACAAAAGCCATTTAGTATCCTTTCGGAACGGCTGGAAATATATGGAAAAGGAGAAGACGGCGAGTTGATTGCCTTGGAGGACTTTGGAGAGAATATATGGGAAAGCTGATTATTACTACGGTTAATTTAAAAGGAAAAGAAGTATTGTTCCGTGGGCTGCATGATGGTAAGCGTTTTTACGAAATTGGTTTTGAACATCATGATGGCAGTGATGAAGCAGAGGATATCCCCGGTAACATCTATGTGGCACGCGTGCGTGATGTGGTTAAGAATATTAATGCGGCATTCATAGAGTATCGAAAAGGAAAAAAGGGATATTTTTCAATTGATGATAACCCTATGCCGGTATTTTTAAATCAAAAGAATACGGATAAGATCTGTGAGGGCGATTTGGTTCTGGTTCAACTGCAGAAGGAGGCGGTAAAGACAAAGGCACCTGTTCTGACCTCTCATGTTAGTCTGACCGGAAAGTATGTGGTATTGAATGTCGCAAAATCAGGAATCGGGTTTTCTAATAAGATAAAGGAAACAGAAGTAAAGGAGAAAATAAGTAATGCGCTTAATCCGGTATTAGCCTCTATAGAGACAGAGGATGGCACCGGTTGCGGTGCAGTCATCAGAACCAATGCCAAAGAAGCAGAGCCACAACGGATCAGAGAGGAATTGCTTGAATTATATGAAAAATATAAGAGTATCCGACAAAGAGCGGTGTATAGTAGTGCCTTTACTGTATTACACCGCCAGGAAAAGGAATATCTGAAACTGCTTGCAGGAGTATACCAGGGAGAGATAGAAGAGATTGTCACGGACAGCCGGGAGGTGTTTCGTCATGTCAACCGGTATATTGAGGAGAATCAGTTAGAGCGGTATCAAAACCATGTAAGGTTATATGAGGATGAGCTGCAGCCGTTATATAAGCTATATAGTGTGGAAAAGGTATGTGAGCAGGTGTTGGAGGACAGAGTGTGGCTTAAGTCAGGAGCATATCTTGTACTGCAGCAGACCGAGGCCATGTATGTCATTGATGTCAATACAGGAAAATGTATAAAGGGAAAAGATATCAGAAAGACTATCCATGAGGTAAATATAGAGGCGGCAAAGGAGATTGCCTATCAGATACGTCTGAGGAATATATCAGGGATTATCATGATTGATTTTATCAATATGGACGAGAAGGAGGATAAAGAGAAGCTGATAGAGGTCATCACACAGTGTATCAGCAGGGACAGAGTCAAGACAGATTTCGTGGAAATGACAAAATTAGAACTGGTGGCACTTACAAGAAAAAAGGTATATTCACCGGTGCATGAGCAGTTGAAGGGATATTATTCGCAGCAGCCTGCCCGGTCTGGTGGCGGTTCATCTTTGCAGGATGATTAGAAATTGATAATATAAAAAACTGCTTGAAAAATGCTATAAAGTATGGTATTATGAATCTTAATTGAGCAAATGTAATGCGTACTAAGGAGGTGTTAATGTGCTTGCAACAATTTTAAAGATTGTGTTTATTGTAGTTTGTATTGTATTGACAGTAATCGTGCTTATGCAGGAGGGCAAGTCAGCAGGTCTTACAGGTTCAATCAGTGGTATTGCGGATACCTACTGGGGTAAGAACAAAGGTCGTTCTATGGAAGGAACCCTTGAGAAGCTCACAAAGTTTTTTGCTTTTGTATTCATCGTACTTGCTGCAGTTCTTGTTTCGAGATTTATATAAAATGATTTAGCACATCAAACCTTGGGTATCAATACATGATATTCAAGGTTTTTTGTAACTGTCAGGTTACTATTCCCAGGAATCAGAGGAATCAGGAATCTGATTCTTACATGCAAGCCAGACGAATCCGATTTTTGATTTCACTGACCTGTGAATAGTAACCTGTACAGAGCAGATTTCAGATATTATCAAATGGAGGTAGGGATACATTACTTATGGAGAAGGAATTACTAGAGGAAAGAAAACAGATTATAATGGATATCATTCATTCGGACAGTTATGTGCCGATGAAGTTAAAGGAACTGGCGATTGTGTTGAATGTTCCGAAAGCAGACAGGGAAGAGTTAAAAGAGGTATTAGATGCCCTGCTTGCGGATGGAAAAATCGGCATCTCCAAAAAAGGAAAATATGGAAAACCGAGCAGTAACATATTGGTGGGAAAATATGAGGGAACTGCGAAGGGCTTCGGCTTTGTGATTGTAGATGGCGAGGAAGAAGACATATTTATTTCAGAGAGCAATGCAGGAGGGGCACTTAATGGCGATAAGGTACAGGTGGCACTTCGGTCATCCAGGACGGGAAAGCGACGTGAGGGTGAGATTATCAATATTCTTGAGCATGCCGTGACTGAAGTAGTAGGACTTTTTCAAAAGAATAAGAATTTTGGTTTTGTCATTCCCGATAATGCCAAAATCGGCAAAGATATCTTTGTTCCGCTTGAGAAATCCAAGGGCGCAGTATCCGGTCATAAGGTGGTAGTGAGAATCTCTGACTATGGCGATGACAACCGTAAGCCGGAGGGAGTAGTGAAGGAAATCATAGGTCATGTCAATGATCCGGGGACAGATATACTGTCTGTGGTGAAAGGTCTTGGAATTCCGATGGAATTTCCGGATGAGGTTATGAGACAGACGGAGCAGGTGCCGGATGAGGTATCGGGAAAGGATATTGCCGGAAGAGTTGATCTGCGGAATGTCATGATGGTTACCATAGATGGGGAGGATGCAAAGGATTTGGATGATGCTGTCTCGCTTACCGTAGAAGAAGATAAATATATTCTGGGTGTCCACATCGCTGATGTGTCTGATTATGTGACGGAAAACAGTCCTCTTGATAAGGAGGCGGTAAAACGTGGCACAAGTGTGTATCTGGTAGACAGAGTGATTCCGATGTTGCCGCATAAGCTGTCCAATGGCATCTGCTCGTTAAATGCAGGCGTGGACAGACTGGCACTCAGCTGTATTATGGAGATTGACCGCAAAGGCAATGTGGTTGGTCACAAAATTGCAGAGACAGTCGTTAATATTAATAAAAGAATGGATTACACAACGGTTAATAAAATCATAGAGCAGCATGACGAACAGGCAATTGCTGAAAATGCACAGCTGGTTGATATGCTGCAGAAGATGAATGAACTGGCGCTGATTCTTCGGGCAAAGCGACATAAGAGAGGTTCTATTGACTTTGATTTTCCGGAGACAAAAATATTACTGGATGAAAAGGGAGTGCCGGTTGAGATTAAGCCCTATGAGAGGAACTTGGCAACAAAGCTCATTGAAGATTTTATGCTGATTGCCAATGAGACAGTGGCAGAAGATTACTTCTGGCAGGAGTTGCCCTTCGTCTACAGAACCCACGATAACCCGGATGTGGAGAAAATGTTGAAGTTAAGTCTTTTTATTAATAATTTTGGCTATGCGATAAAGGGAGAACAGGATATTCATCCAAAGGAATTGCAAAAGCTGCTTGAAAAGATTGAGGGCACCAAGGAGGAAGTGCTTATCAGCCGCCTCACACTGCGTTCCATGAAGCAGGCGAGATATACCACACAGTGCAGCGGTCATTTTGGACTTGCCACTAAGTATTACTGTCATTTTACTTCGCCAATCAGAAGATATCCTGATCTGCAGATTCACAGAATCATCAAGGAGAATCTCCATGGAGGACTGAGTGAAAAACGGATAAAGCATTATGAGGCAATATTAAATGAAATTGCTAACAGCGCAAGCGTTACGGAGCGGCGCGCGGATGAGGCAGAAAGAGACACAGACAAAATTAAAAAAGTGGAATATATGGAGAAGCATATCGGAGAAGTCTTTGAGGGAGTAATCTCTTCCATCACTACATGGGGTATCTATGTAGAACTTCAAAATACCATTGAGGGAATGATTCGCGTCAATGATTTGCTTGACGATTACTACTATTATGATGAGGATAACTATGAGATGGTCGGAAAAGAGACAGGCAGAACGTTTAAGTTGGGACAAAAGGTGTCAGTAGAGGTAGCAAAGACAGATAAGCTGTCAAGGCAGATTGATTTCATACTCTATGAGCCTGAGGAGGGAGTGCTCAACACTGATAATGATAATATTTAGATAGGGAATAATGATGCTTCAATCAAGAATTGGCAGGAAATGAGGAATATATGGGCAAAGAATCCATCAAATTGATAGCAAATAATAAAAAAGCATATCATGATTATTTTATAGAGGATAAATATGAGGCAGGCATATGTCTTCACGGAACTGAGGTAAAATCACTGCGTATGGGCAAATGCAGCATAAAAGAGGCATTTATTAGAATTGAAGAGGGAGAAGTGTTTGTATACAATATGCATATCAGTCCCTATGAAAAGGGAAATATCTTCAATAAAGATCCTCTTCGTGTCAAAAAGCTGATGCTCCACAAATATGAGATTAACAAATTACTTGGCAAGATGACAGAAAAAGGATATACAGTGGTTCCTCTGCAAGTCTATCTTAAAGGCAGCCTTGTGAAGGTGGAGATAGCACTTGCCAAAGGTAAGAAATTATATGACAAGAGAAATGATATTGCCAAAAAAGACCAAAGGCGGGAGGCGGAAAAAGAATTCAAAATACGAAATCTAGGCTGATGACTGCAAAGGTGCCAAGCTATGGGAAGCAGTCGGAGGATGTCTGTGAATAGTAATTAATAATTGAAAAAGTAACGGTTTGATTATGAATATAATTGACATTTTTTACTAAATCAATTATATTATCAATGACAGTATTGCATTTTTTTAAGATTCAGTGAGTAAAAAGCTATGCAAGGAAAGGAAAAATCATTACTGCCACATGGAAGACGGGGCAGTGGTGCAAGGTTATAATATGAATATAAGAGACATATTACTTGAAGTAGGTGGAAGTGTAGTAATATTGCCGGAGAGTCTGCCGGATACGTTGACAAGGCTTGGTCATTTTTACGATTTAGATGTAAGAGTGCCGGAAGAAGGTGCTTCTAAGTACTTTATCGACCATGAGGATGAGGTAAGGGTAATGTGGGGATTTGTATTGGATGAGAATGGTCTGTGGAAGATGCATTCATGGCTGATAAAGAAAGACGAAATGATCATTATAGATAATTACAAGTATGTTAAATATTACGGATTTGTAAAACAGACGAATGTGGAGAGTTAACGATAGCGGTTTAGCCATAAACGGGCAGAAATGTATTGTAACCAATCTTTTGGAACATAAGTGAATATATCCCCCGGATAAGAGAATGGAAGAATCTTTTATCAGGGGGATTTTTCTGATGGAAGCTTCTGTTGGAAGCGATTGGTGAAAGATTGTGCTGTGTCGGTTTATGCTAGGTTTCTGTCTGTTCTTTGATGATTTTCACGATACGGCTGGTTCCCAGTCTGTCGGCGCCGAGTTCGATGAATTTTTCAGCATCTGCCAGAGAAGAGATGCCGCCGGCTGCTTTGATTTTCAGATGGTTCGATACATGTGCCTTCATCAGTTTTACCACATCAAAGGTGGCACCTTCCATGCTGAAGCCGGTGGAGGTCTTGATATAATCGGCATTGGCATCGGAGACGATATCACACATTTTAATAATCTCATCATCCGTGAGAAGACAGGTCTCAATGATAACTTTTAATACCTTAGTGTCGCATACCCTGCGGATTGCTTTGATTTCTTCTGACAGCTTATCATATTGCCGCGCTTTCAGCCAGCCAATGTTGATTACCATATCAATTTCATCAGCGCCCTCCCTAATGGCTTCGCCTGCTTCAAAGCACTTGACAGCGGTGGTGTGATAGCCATTGGGAAAGCCTATCACTGTACAGAGCTTTAATTCTGATGACAGTGAAGTAAGATAGGCTTTGGCTTCGGCAATATAAGAAGGTGGAATACATACAGAGGCAGTGCCATATCGGATGCCGTCATCGATGATTTCTTTAATGTCTTCCCAGGTAGCCTCCGGTTTTAAAAGAGTGTGGTCAACGGTTTTTAACAGTTCATTTTTATTCATTTTGATACCTCCGAAATTAATTGATAAGGAATTTCTTCTGTTTTGATGTTATTACCATGTATTGTAACATAAGTGCAGTCGTTTATCTATACTTAGGGAAACGCTATTGTTGATTATTTTATCTTATGATATACTCATAAATAAAAAAAGGTAAATACAAATGACATTAAAGGACATAGAGATTGGAAGAAAAGCAGTGATTCGCGCTGTTGGAGGAGAGGGAGCACTAAGACAACATTTTCTGGATATGGGTGTTATACCGGGAGCAGAAATTACCATTATGAAATACGCACCTATGGGAGATCCGATGGAGATTAGAATCCATGGTTATGAGCTGACACTACGTCTTGCAGATGCACAGCAGATTGAGGTTTCCCTGCAAAGTGAACCCGATATTACAAAAGATAATATTGTTGAATCAAATACTGTTACACGAAAAACAGATAAGCGCAAGGATAAGAATAAGACGTTACATCCGGGGTTAGGAGAGGGAGGAAAGTTTCATCCTAAAGGAAGCGGAACCCCTCTGCCAGAGGGAACAATTATTAGTTTTGCGCTGGTGGGAAATCAAAATAGCGGAAAAACAACATTATTTAACAGACTGACCGGAGCAAAACAACATGTCGGGAATTTTCCGGGAGTGACGGTAGACAGAAAGGATGGCACCATCAAAGGACATCCGGACACGAAAATTACAGATTTGCCGGGCATTTATTCTATGTCACCATATAGCAGTGAGGAAATTGTTTCACGTAATTTTGTGTTAAATGAAAAACCTCACGCGATAATCAATATAGTGGATGCCACTAATATTGAACGTAATCTGTATCTGACGATGCAGCTGCTTGAAATGGATATTCCTATGGTGGTTGCCCTCAATATGATGGATGAGATGACAGCCAATGGAGGAAGCATAGATGTCAATGCGATGGAACAGTTTCTGGGGGTGCCGGTTGTTCCGATTTCCGCGGCAAAAAATGAAGGAATTGAAGAATTGGTGGAGCATGCCGTTCATGTTGCCTATTATCAGGAACGTCCATTATATCAGGATTTCTGTGATAAGACGGAACATGGCGGCGCCGTTCACAGGTGTATTCATGGAATCAGCCATTTGATAGAGGATCATGCCATGAAAGCAGGAATCCCTTTGCAATTTGCAGCAGGCAAAGTCATAGAGGGAGATTCGCTGATTATGAGTCAGCTTGAGTTTGAAAAAAATGAAGAAGAAACGATGGAGCATATTGTTTTGCAGATGGAAAAAGAGCGGGAACTTGACAGGAGTGCGGCTATTGCTGATATGCGGTTTGCCTATATCCAGAAGCTCTGTGGGGAGACGGTGACAAAGCCGGGCGAAAGTAGGGAGCATCTAAGAAGTCGGAAGATTGATGGATTTCTTACCGGAAAATACACAGCGATTCCTGCTTTTATCGGAATAATGGCACTTGTATTCTGGCTGACTTTTAATGTAATCGGGGCATGGCTGCAGGGAATCCTTGAAGGAGGAGTTGATGCGCTGACAAAACTGGTTGATAAGGCATTAACGGATGCAGAGGTGAATCGTGCCCTTCACTGCCTTATCATCGATGGCATCTTTGCCGGAGTGGGAAGCGTATTAAGCTTTTTGCCTATCATTGTCACATTGTTTTTCTTCCTTTCCATGTTGGAGGACAGCGGTTACATAGCCCGTGTGGCATTTTTTATGGACAAGCTGTTAAGGAAAATCGGGCTTTCGGGAAGAAGCATAGTGCCTATGTTGATTGGTTTTGGTTGTTCCGTTCCGGCTGTGATGGCTACCAGAACACTTCCGAGTGAACGTGACAGAAAAATGACCATTTTACTGACACCCTTTATGAGCTGTACGGCAAAGCTGCCAATCTATGCATTTTTTGTCAATGCCTTTTTTCCAAAGAGGGGTGGACTGATAATGGTCGGCTTGTATTTACTTGGCATATTAACAGGAATCCTTGTGGCATTTTTATTCAAGAACACACTTTTTAAAGGGGAAGCGGTTCCCTTCGTGATGGAGCTTCCCAATTATCGTATACCGGGTGGAAGAAATGTGGCGCAGCTTCTGTGGGAAAAGGCAAAGGACTTTTTGCAAAGGGCATTTTCGGTGATTCTGATTGCCACCGTTGTGGTATGGTTTTTACAGAGCTTTGATTGGCATATGAATATGGTAAATGATGCGGAACATAGCATACTTGCCGTTATCGCAGATGTATTTACACCTGTGATGAAACCCATAGGCTTAGGAGATTGGAGAATTATTGTGTCGCTGGTAAGCGGATTTATGGCGAAGGAAAGTGTTGTATCTACACTGAAAGTGTTGTTTGGTGGTGGAGTTGCAACGGTAATGACTTCACTAACGGCAGCATCGCTTTTGGTATTTTCATTGCTATATACCCCTTGTGTGGCAGCGGTTGCATCGGTAAAGCGGGAACTTGGCGCTAAATGGGCCTTTGCCGTTGTGATTTGGCAGTGTGTAATAGCATGGCTGGCAGCACTGCTCATACATCTTATTGGACTGATGACAGGAGTGATTTAGATGAATGGAATGGATATTGTTCTGAGTATTATCATTACAGCGGCATTGTTCCGGGCAATTGTAAAATGTGTTCAGAGAAAACAGCAAAAAAACGTATGCTGCGGATATTGCAGCGATTGCAGAGGATGCAAAGAATGCAATACCAGATAAAAAACTTGATTATATTCTTTACATAGAGATGGTTTTCATGTAAAATGTAGATATATATATTTTTGGAGGATATACATATGGAGAAATTGGAATCATTGGTATATACCAATGACAAATGTACAGGTTGTAATAAATGTATCAGCGTCTGTCCTGCTTTGGGAGCATGCATGTCGGTTGAAAAGACAGATGGACAGCGGAGAATTGAGATTAGCGGTAACTATTGTGTGGCTTGCGGTGCTTGTAAGAAGGTATGTCCACATCAGGCCGTTGAGTTCTCTGATGATACAGAGAGATTTTTTAATGACTTAAAGAGTGGTAAAGAAATCTCTGTTTTGGTTGCACCTGCCTTTCAGGTAGATTATCCGGATGATTATGCCTATGCTTTGGGCGGTTTGAAAAAGCTTGGTGTAAAGCGGTTCATATCCACTGCTTTGGGAATGG
The DNA here is from genome assembly GCA_902767015.1 of uncultured Lachnospiraceae bacterium. Taxonomy (GTDB): domain Bacteria; phylum Bacillota; class Clostridia; order Lachnospirales; family Lachnospiraceae; genus Bovifimicola. The sequence continues at coordinate 24,915 of CACXFV010000009.1, forward strand.
ATATTGCAACATGGGGATACTTGAATTACATGGATACACACCAGTTTTTAGGTGGTATTTCCCAGCCATGTCCTTCCGTAATACGATATATTGAGAATTATGCACCGGAACTTATCACGAAACTGTTTCCGGTCCAGAGTCCGTTAATGTGTAGTGCCATATATTGTAAAAAAGAGCTTAATATGAGTGAGAACCTGGCATATATTAGTCCGTGTATCGGAACAGAGATGGAGATTGAGGATCCGGACAATGGCGGAATCGTTCAGTATAATCTGACATTTGACCATCTGATGAAGTATTTAAAGAACAATAAGATTTATGGGTACGATGCCTCGAGTGACCTTGAATATCCTATGAGTTCTATCCATCAGGCAAAAGGAAGTCTTAAGGAGAGTGTAGCATGGTTCTTAGGGGAAGACGTTGCTATTCGTTACATAGAGGACGAGAAAAAAATATATCAATGGCTGAAGAAAAACAAGCAGCTTATCAGAGAAGGACAGAGTTCATTCTTATTTACGGATGCGCTCAACTGTGAAAACGGCTGCATCTGCGGTACGGCCGTTGAGAAGAAGATGTATGATTCGGATGATGCATTGCGAAACATGATTAAGGTAAAAGAGGCTATAGGCAGAAATAAGAAAAATGATGCATGGACAGCAGATAATCCGAAGACACGTCTTAAAAATCTCAACAAGAATTTTAAGAATTTGAATCTTGGCGATTATTTAAGAAAGTATACAGACCGCACTAAGCTGGCATTTTATAAGGAGCTGTCCACAAGAGAGCTGGATACAATTTATAAAACGATGCGTAAGAATACATTAGAGGCCAGAGAGATTGACTGTGGCAGTTGTGGTTATCCTACCTGCAGTATGATGGTGGAGTCGATTTACAATGGCTTTAATGTCAAGGAGAATTGTATCTACTATAAGAAAGATATGGTCCAGCAGGAAGTAGATCACGCTGAGAATATTGCCAGAGAGGTTGAAAAACAGCGAAATATTGATGCTACAGAGCATAAGAGATTAGTCAGCACAATTACTTCTATCGAACAGCGGATTGATGTCTTATATGAATCAGTAGGCAATATGGTTGTGGGAAATGAGAATAATGCAAAAGAGAGTACAGAAATATCTCATGATGTGATGGATATTGCGAATTTTACAGAGCAACTGCGTAATTCCATGGAAGGTATTTTGGATTTGATTACAGAGCTTGCTTCAGATAATGATAAGGTAGTGGAGATAGCGGATAGCACGAACCTTCTTTCACTCAATGCCTCTATTGAGGCGGCGCGGGCAGGTGAAGCCGGCAGGGGCTTTGCGGTAGTGGCATCCGAGATTAATACACTTGCTGCCAGTTCACGTCAGACGGCGGATAAGAGTGGTGAAAATTATAACCGCATTAACAAATCAGTGCAGGATATTTTGAAAAATGCGAGACAATTGACGATGAATATCGGACATATTAATGAGCGAACCCGTAATCTGGCAGAGGTTACTCATGAGATAAAAGCTTCGGCGGAGCAGGTCAGAGATATTCTGCTTCATTTGAAAGGGGATTTAGACGGACTTACGGAGAATAAGAGTATTGAAGAGTCAGAGCATGGCGGATTGTATGGCAAGCGTATTCTTATTGCAGAGGATATGATGGTTAATGCACAGATGGTTAAGCAGATGCTTGCTGCCAGCGGTGTCATTGCAGATATCGCTGAAGATGGTAAGGCTGCAGTAGATAAGTTTGCTGAGAGTTATGAAGGTTATTATGATGCCATACTCATGGATGTGCGTATGCCGATAATGACGGGACTTGAAGCGACAGAGGCGATTCGTAGCATGGAAAGAGAAGATGCCAAGAATGTTCCGATTATCGCTCTTACAGGTAATGATGTGGAATCGGATATGGAGAAATCACTACAGGCAGGTATGAATGACCATCTTAACAAGCCTGTGGATCCGAACCAGTTATATCATACACTAGAAGAACTTATGCATATTGAAAAGAATCATTTTTAGTAACTTTATAATCTATCTCCTGCATGTCTGGAATAAAGAAGATGTGTGAGGAGATAGATTTTTTGATAGTGTGTGGAGGTGTTTGAATGCTGAAGGATTATATTAAGTCGGAGAGATTAGAGGGTGCAGAACTTGATGAAAAACTGCAGAGATTAAGAACAGAGCTTCTTACGATGCATGTGAAGTTAAAGGAACATCAGATACCCATTCTGGTTATTTTTGAGGGATGGGGAGCAGCCGGTAAAGGAAGTGTTTTAGGCAGGATTATCAAGAATATCGACCCACGTTTTTTCAAAGTGGCGACAATGAGTGTAAAGACAGAAGAAGAGAAAAGGAAGCCTTTTTTGTACAGACATTTTGTGAAAATTCCTGAAGCAGGTAAGTATATGTTCTTAGAGGGAAGCTGGATGGACGAAGTGACAGGGGAATATCTGCAGGGAAAAATGAAAGAAGAGGAATATCAGAGAAAGCTGCGAAGCATCCGTCAGTTTGAGAGGCAGCTGACAGATAACGGTTATATAGTACTGAAGTTTTTCTTTCATATCGAGGAGAAAGAACAGCGAAAGAGAATGAAGCATCTGTTAGAGGAGAAGCAGACAAGATGGAGGGTGAGTGATGAGGATTTATGGCAGAATCATCACTATGACAGGTGTCTTGAGGTATATAGCAGCTATTTGAGGGAAACGAATCAGTCTCAGGCACCATGGTATATTATTGATGCCGAAAATAAAAAATGGGCAGAGTGCTCGATTCTTGATATTATGATTAACAGAATCAATGTGGAGTTGTCTAATCACGCTCGTGCCGTTCCGATACTTCAAAATATGTTTCCCCTTAGAAAGACAGAAAAATTAAAGGATATTTCACTTGATAAGTCAATCACAGAGGAGGAGTATAAAGTAGAACTTGATAAATACCAGAAAAAGCTGTCAAAGCTTCATAATGATCTTTACAGAAAGAAGATACCGGTCATTATCGCTTATGAAGGCTGGGATGCAGCGGGAAAAGGGGGAAATATCAAGAGAATTGCAGGAGCATTAGATCCGCGTGGCTACGAGGTGCATCCGATTGCCAGCCCTGAACCTCATGAAAAGGCAAGACATTATCTCTGGAGGTTTTTCACAAGACTTCCAAAGACCGGTCATATTGCCATATTTGACCGCACCTGGTATGGAAGAGTGATGGTGGAGAGAATAGAGGGATTTTGCAGTGAAAATGACTGGCAGAGAGCCTATAATGAGATTAATGAATTTGAGAGGGAACTTACTGACTGGGGGGCTGTTGTGATAAAGTTCTGGGTTCAGATAGATAAGGAAGTTCAGCTTGCCAGATTTACAGAAAGACAGAACACACCGGAGAAGCAGTGGAAGATTACGGAGGAAGACTGGCGCAACCGTGAGAAGTGGGACTTATACGAGAGTGCCATTGATGAGATGCTCCAAAAGACCAATACAACGACGGCACCTTGGTATGTTTTAGAATCAAATGATAAGAAATACGCAAGAATTAAGGCACTGAAGATTTTGACGAAAGAGATTGAGAAGGCACTAAATAAATAATAATGAATAAGTTCGATAGAAAGAGAGATATATGATTAGTGGAATGAAAAAAGGCGGGTTAACGCTGCAAAATGCAATGCAGGATATATTGATAGGAATCCTGATAGGTCTGGTATCTATTCCGATTTCCATGGGATATGCCTCTGTAGCAGGATTGCCTGTGGTATATGGTTTGTATGGAAGTCTGCTTCCCATTATCGTCTTTGGACTGTTAACTACTTCTCCACGATTTGTGTTTGGGGTAGATGCGGCACCGGCAGCTCTGGTGGGCGGAATTTTGGCCAGTCTTGAGATGACAGGAGAATCAGAGGAAGCACTTAAAACTGTGCAGATAATTACCATTTTTGTTGCATTGTGGCTGCTGCTGTTTTTCTTGCTGAAAGCAAATGGATTGCTAAAGTTTATCTCTCATCCTGTGATGGGAGGATTTATTACCGGTATAGGTATCACCATTATTTTTATGCAGCTTCCAAAGCTCTTTGGGGGAGAGGCAGGTACGGGAGAAATCATAGAGCTTGTGAAGCATATTTATGAGGAGGCAGAACAAGGTTTTCACAGGCTCTCCTTCTTATTGGGAATCTGTGCCATTATTATTATTTTATTGTCGAAAAAGTTTTTGCCAAAGCTACCCATTCAGGTGATTGTGATGGTATCAGGCGCAGCACTTACCTATTTTGGACATATTGATAAGTTGGGTGTAAAAACACTTCCGTCGGTAGAGGGAGGGCTTGGCAAGCCTGTTGTACCCGATTTTACAGTATTATCGGGCAGAATATCGGATGTTTTGATACCGAGTATTTCTATTGCCATTGTCATATTTACAGAGACATTGCTTGCCACTTCTAATATCGCACTGAAATATGAGGATAAAATAAACGGAAGGAGAGAAATTCTGGCATATAGTGCCGGTAATTTTGCGGCGGCAGCTTTTGGTGTATGTCCTGTCAATGGAAGTGTGTCAAGGACGGGAATTGCCAATCAGTATGGGGTAAAAAGCCAGGTAATGTCGGTGTCGGCAGGAATCACGATGCTATGTATTTTACTATTTGGAACAGGTTTTATCAAATATCTTCCGGTGCCGGTACTCACAGGTATTGTGATTTCTGCATTAATCGGTACATTTGAATTTCATCTGGCGAAGAAGCTAAAAAAAGTGGATAAAGAGGAGTATATGATTTTTTATGTAGTGCTGTTGGCAGTGCTGCTGCTGGGGACAATTTATGGGGTATTGGCAGGCATTTTATTGACACAGGTAACCTTTATCATAAGACAGTCAAAGCCGACCACGGCTTTTTTGGGAGTGGTGGAAAATGACGATGGCTACCATGATTTAAAACGAAGAATGGGATTATCGATTCCTATTAAGGATACGGTAATATATCGGTTCACGGGTGCACTTTTTTATGCCAATATCGGACAGTTTTGTGATGAGCTTGAGAATGGAATCGGGGAAAATACCAAGGTTATCGTAATAGATTCAACAGGAATCAACAGCGTTGATGTCAGTGCGGCAGAGCGTCTTTTGTATCTGTATCACAAGTATCAAAAGAAAGGCATGGCATTTTATATCGCCGGTCATTTAAGCCATGTCAATGATGAGCTGTACAATTTCGGTGCGGGAGAGCTGATTGAAGAAGGTGTGGTAAGGTCAAGAATATCTCTTGCGTTAAGAGCCGCCGGACTGGACAGACCTTATCCGCTCGAGTCCGGTTATATCCCCAGTCAGGTACCTTTTCACAAAAGATTTGCTGAGTTTTCATGGGCATATGGTGAGAGGTCTGAGAAAAGGATGCAGGAGATGGTACATGTTATTGCACAGGAAATTGTCGGGGATAGTGTGACGGACTTTGAGAAACTTAAAAATGAGGCCAAGGAGTTGGCAGGGGGATACTGGAATTACGTGGATGAAGCGATGTTTTTAAATGAACTGGAGATGGAATTAGCGATTCTTGTGGAGGAAGGAAAGCTGACCGGAGAGCGTGAGGATTGTATGGAGGAAGCAATAATGGCGAGACATTCCCTGCTTGACAGTGAGATTCATAAGCAGGATGAAGAGGTTGCCGGCAGGCTTTTAAGACTGCGGAAGGAAAGAGAAAATGCCTTCAGAGAAAAGTATCCGAAAGCTTATGAGAGATTAGTGAAGGAAAGAAAGGGAAAAGTGTAAACAGGTACTTCTAAGGCATTAAAAGACGTGGTCTGAGAAGTGAAAAGAAATAAGACAGAGTCAGGAAAGGAATATCAGGATGGATAATTGTAGTCCAAAAGATTATATAGTAGAAAATGACAGTCAAAAGAATGATAAAATAGAGAATATCAGTCCGAAGGATATTGAGAGAAGAAGTATGGAAATTATCGAAAGTGAGCTTAAAGATACCTCCCATCTTTCTCAGGAGGAGAAGCTGGTAGTCAAGAGAGTCATACATACCACAGCAGATTTTGATTATCTGGATAATCTGAAATTTTCTCCTGGTGCCGTTTGTCATGGCATTGCTGCATTAAAAAATCATGCAGTGATAGTGACAGATACCAATATGGCAAAGGCAGGTATCAATAAGGCAGCGCTAAAAAAACTGGGATGTGAGGTTGTGTGCTTTATGGCTGATGAGGATGTGGCAGCCGGGGCGAATGAAAAAGGTCTTACCAGAGCGGTGGTTTCTGTAGATAAAGCGGCAGAGCAACTGAAAGATAAAAATGTGATATATGCCATTGGAAATGCCCCTACAGCGTTACTTCACCTGTCAGAATTAATTGAGAGAAAGCGCTTTGTACCGAGTCTTGTCGTAGGTGCCCCTGTTGGATTTGTCAATGTCATACAGTCCAAAGAAATGATAAAGAAATGCCACGTGCCATATATTGTTGCCGATGGAAGAAAAGGGGGCAGTACCGTTGCAGCGGCTATCTGTAATGCCATTTTATATCAAATTTATGATAGGTAAAAAGAAAGTAAGAATAGTGTTGAATAAAGTAGATTGTGATAGATAGCAGGGAGGATTTATACAGTTATGAAAAAGAGAAATACATTCAGAGGTTCAATAGGTTTTGTGCTTGCTGCGGCCGGCAGCGCCGTAGGTCTGGGCAATATATGGAGATTTCCGTATCTTGCTGCCAAGGATGGCGGCGGTTTATTCCTAGTGATGTATCTTGTCTTAGCCCTTACCTTTGGCTATACGCTTCTCACAACAGAAGTGGCGATAGGAAGAAAAACAAAGCAGAGTCCACTAACCGCCTACAAAAAGCTTCACAAGAGATTTGCCGGAGTTGGGCTGATAGCCTGCCTTGTACCCGTCATCATTTTGCCCTATTATTGTGTGATAGGAGGATGGGTACTCAAGTATTTTGTCACGTTTCTGACCGGTAATGGAGTTAAGGCAGCACAAGACGGATATTTTACCGGATTTATTACAAGTGATGCAGAGCCGGTAATATATACTATTGTGTTTTTAATGGTGGTTGCCGGAATTATTTTGCTGGGAGTTAACAAAGGAATCGAATCCTCCTCTAAAATTATTATGCCGGCATTGATTTTTCTGGTGGTGGGTATTGCCGTATTCTCCTTGACGATTCGCCACACGACAGCAGATGGCGTGACCAGAACGGGATTATCAGGTCTTAAGGTGTTAGTCATTCCGGATTTGGAGGAAATCACTTTTAAGAGATTTTTTATGGTTCTGTTAGATGCCATGGGACAGTTATTTTTCAGTCTGAGCGTGGCGATGGGAATTATGATTGCCTACGGCTCATATATGCCTGATGATGCGAATATGGTAAAATCCATTAACCAGATTGAGATATTTGATACAATGATTGCCTTTTTGGCAGGGGTTATGATTATTCCGGCGGTTTATACTTTTATGGGAAGAGATGGAATGGAAGCTTCCGGACCAAGCCTGATGTTTGTATCACTTCCCAAGGTGTTTAAAGAAATGGGAACCATAGGCAATGTGATAGGCTGTCTGTTTTTTGCCATGGTAATATTTGCCGCTGTCACCAGTGCGGTATCTGTTATGGAGGCGATTGTGGCAAGTCTTATGGACAGATTCGGGATATCGAGAAAAAAAGCAGGCTTTATAGAGGGAATCATCGCATTAATCGGAGGAATTTTGGTGTGTCTGGGTTATAATAAGCTGTATTTTGAGTGGAAGCTCCCTACAGGCAGTAAGGGACAATTGCTGGATATCATGGATTATATCAGTAATAATGTACTCATGCCTGTGGTGGCAATCTGTACATGTATAATGATAGGATGGGTGACAAAGCCGGAGATAGTGATTGATGAGGTGGAAAAAAATAATAATAAAATGGGCAGAAAAGGATTGTATAGGATTATGATTCGGTATATAGCACCATTATTATTAATCATACTGTTTTTGAAGTCAGTTGGTGTGATGAGACTGTAATGTGGAGGTATTAAGGATGGAGCATCATAAAATAGCAGTTGTGGGAGTAGGCGGCGTAGGAGGCTATATAGCAGGTATGTTGGGAAAAAACTGTGACCGGCTTACCGTTGTTGCCAGAGGAGAGCGTGGGGAAATAATTCAGAAAAACGGATTAATGCTATACAGTGAGATAAGCGGTAAATCAGTGACTTATCCGAAGGTGGTTCAAAATGCCGGAAGTCTTGAGAACCAGGATATTATTTTTATTTGTGTAAAAAACTATTCGTTAGAGACGGTATGCGATGAATTAAGACCGGTGGTGACAGAGGACACCATTATTGTGCCTGTCATGAATGGGATTGAGCCGGGGGATAAGGTAAGAAAGATGCTCGGAAAAGGCATTGTGGTAGATAGTCTGATTTATATTGTATCTTATGCCAAAGAAGATTATTCCATCACGCAGGAGGGAAATTTTGCACAGATTAATATCGGCATGAAGGAAAAGAAGAGGGATAAAAAACAGGAAGCATCGGTAAATCTGGTTTACGGGATATTGAAAAAAGCAGGGATTCTTTGTCAACAGTCGGATAATATCGAAAAAGAAATATGGTTGAAATATATATTAAATTGCGCTTTTAATGTAGAAACGGCATATTACGACAACACCATAGGAGAGCTTAGAAAAGATGACACCAAGAGGCAGGAATATATTGCGCTGGTGACAGAGGCATATGAGGTGGCGGTGAAAAAGGGAATTCCGATACAAAAGGAAGAAATCGACCTGATTATTGACAAATTTTATCACTACCGCGAGGATGCCACCAGTTCTCTGCAAAGGGACATCCGGGAAGGAAGACAAAATGAGGCAGACGTGTTTAGTGGATATATTGTGAGAGAAGCAGAAAAATGCGGTGTCAGTGCGCCGGTCAGCAGAAAGATGTATGCAGGGCTGCTATAGCCATGATACATAAAAAATACTTTTACTATGCTGACGGTCCGGAAGAAAAGCGGGCGCAGTGCTGCCATTCTTCTGTGAGGGTGATGGCATGAAAAATATTGTTTTTATAATATTTGTTAGTTTTACTAAGACTGCGAACCATTTCTTTGATATCACTTCTTCTGGAATGATTGTCATAAGGACAGGGGTTAAACACAACAGGAAGCTTGTATTGTTGCGCAACCCCCTTTAACATTCCTTCCGGTACATAAATCATGGGGCGGATTACCGTAAAGGTATCCTGCTTTGTAACAGGCAAAAAACAGGAAAATCTGCCGCCATACAGTAGGGAAAGAAGAGCAGTTTCTATGACATCATCCTTGTGGTGTCCGTAGGCAAGCTTATTGCAGCCAAGCTCCGACAGGGCATCTTTTAAGGTTCCGCGGCGAAGTCTGGCACAAAGTGAACAATAAGGTTTACCGGTGTCATGGTATTTTAAAATTTCATAAATCTGTGTGTCTATGATTGTGTAGGGAACTTCAAGTTTTGCGCACAGCTTCTTTACGGCATCAAAATTCATGTTGTCAAATCCGAGGTCAATGGTAATGGCGTGGATAGAAAAAGGTTGCGGATAAAAAGCTTTAAGACCATGCAAAGCATAAAGCAGTGCCAGAGAATCCTTTCCACCGGAAATTCCCAGCGCGATTTTGTCACCGGCCTCTATCATATGATAATCTGAAACAGCTCTTCTGATATAACTGTATAATTTTTGTAAATTCATTGTGAACCTCAATAATAAAAAATTTGTTATCATTTTTGCGAATTGATATGATTATACCTAATTTATATGAGACATGCAAGTTAAATTTGCAGGTAACAAAATATATTGTGACTATTCAGCACCTCAAGTCTGGGAATGAAAACATTCTTGAATGCTGCATCTCAGGACTGTGGTCGGTCAGAGACGCAAAAGCGTCTTGTCCGCCTGAGGTGATTCATAAAATATCATTCAGTGAGCAAGCTGGCTGCCTGATGATTTATGAATCATCTCAGGTGTTGAATGGTTATAAACTATTTATGAAATCAAATTGAAAAGAAAGGATTTATACGATATAATAGTAGGTATATTTTGAGGGTTGGAGGACAGAGAATGTATCAGGAAATATCACAATTATTTATGTATGGTGATTTAGATACGCATAGTATTCTTTATCAGCTGGGCAATATTTTTGAGACATTTGACACGGAGGAATATAAAAAGACAGATTTAGTGAAAGAGATAAAAAGAGTGCTGAAACAATTACTGGTTATGGCAACGGATTATGGATTTGACGGTAATTTGTGGCATAATTATATCGCTTATTTTCTTATGACGAATGAGAATCCGTTTTCATTAGTTTGTGAGAAGAATGTGATTGAGGAGGGGACAGTCATATCTTTGGTTCAAAATGATTTTGCAGTGATGAGAGCATTATTTCATTATGATTTCACGCTGATTGAAAAAGCATTGGAAATCGATTGTTTCTCAATGATTTCACATTATCATGCAGTACCAAAGAATAAACTGATGTATAACTGGAATGTGAGTGAAAAGGTTCAACTTCTTTCTAAAAAGCTTGAGGCGGCAGAAAATGACAGGGAGTTTTATGATGCCATTACAGATTTTTACAGAGATTATGGTGTAGGAATGTTTGGACTCAATAAGGCATTTCGGATTAGTGAGACGCAAACGGGAGGTATCAGCTTTATCCCGATTAATAATATGGACAGAGTAACTTTAGAGGATTTGGTAGGCTATGAGCTTCAAAAGAAAAAGCTTATGGAGAATACGGAAGCGTTTGTCAGGGGAAGAAAAGCGAATAATGTGCTTCTTTTTGGCGACAGTGGTACCGGGAAATCTACCAGCGTCAAAGCGATTGTCAATCAGTTCTACGATAGGGGACTTCGCATGATTGAAATATATAAACATCAGTTTAAGTATTTATCTTCTGTTATTGCAGCGGTGAAGAACCGCAATTATAAGTTTATCATATATATGGATGATTTGTCCTTTGAGGAGCATGAGATAGAATACAAGTTTTTAAAAGCTGTCATTGAGGGTGGTGTGGAGACGAAGCCGGAGAATATTTTAATCTACGCGACATCGAACCGGCGCCATATTATCAGGGAGACATGGAATGACAGAAATGATCAGGACAATGCCGGAGATAAGCATCATTCTGATACAGTGGAGGAGAAGCTTTCGTTAGTCAACCGTTTTGGTGTGACCATATGTTATTCCAAACCGGTACCAAAAGAATATATCAACATTGTCATTGAGCTTGCAAGGCGGGCAGGGATTGTAATGCCGCAGGAGGAGCTGGTTTTAGAGGCTAAGAGATGGGAGATGTCTCATGGCGGAGTATCGGGAAGAACCGCACAGCAGTTTGTAAATTATATGTTGTATCACTGTGAACAGACGGCTGATACCTGTGAATAGTATCATTTTAAGTTTTGTCAATTATGACAGTGAAAGGAATCGTATCATGGATAATAATAATTCCGGAAGGAAGAAAAATGTGACAGCGAACTCAAAAGGAGTTCAAAAAAGAGGTGATGGTCTGGGAACGGGACCTGTGGGCAGAAACGATGGTTATTCGGGAAGGACAGACGGTAAGGAAGATGCCGGTGCGAACGTAAAGAGGACAGCGGTAAAAGGGAGTCCGTTGGTCATTTTGGTAATAATCTTTCTGCTAATCACCGGCGGCGGTGGCATTTCGTCACTGCATGGCGGGGGTAGTGGTGCAGGAGGGCTTGGCAACCAATGATATGAATGAGATGATGAAAGCTTCCCTTAATAAAAATATCAATATTATTCTCTATACAGGAGGCTGTAAGACGTGGAAGACAAAGGAAATCAGCAATCTGGTAAATCAGATTTATAAGATTGAGGATGGTAAGTTAAAACTTTTAGTGGCTGATGACGGCAGTAAAGCCATGACAGCGCCGGATACCCTTACAAGCTTTATTAAATATTGTGCCAAGAATTATCCGGCAAACAGAAACAATCTGATTTTTTGGGATCATAACGGTGGCTCTGTCAGTGGATACGGATATGATGAGAAGAATGCGAAATCAGGTTCAATGGATCTGGCGGGAATAGATACGGCTCTCAAAAACGCAGGAGTACAATTTGACTTTATTGGTTTTGATGCGTGTCTGATGGCGACATTGGAGACTTCACTGATGGCGAGCGCATATGCAGATTATATGATAGCCTCGGAAGAAACAGAGCCGGGAATTGGCTGGTATTATACAGACTGGCTGAATGCACTGTCAAAGAACACCTCTATGCCTACCATAGAGATAGGAAAAAATATTGTAGATGGTTTTGTCGAGGAATGTGGAAGAAAGTGCAGGGGACAAAAGACAACACTTTCTGTCATTGACCTGGCGAAAATAAAAGCAACAGTTCCTGCGAAACTGTCGGCCTTTTCGAAAGAAACGGGAAATGCCATTAAAAGTGATAACTATCAGAAGATATCAGATGCGAGAGCCGGTGCAAGAGAATTTTCACCATCATCGGGCATTGACCAGGTAGATATGGTCAGTCTTGCAATGAATATCGGAACGGATAATGCGAAGGCTTTGGCAGATACCCTTTTGAGCTGTATCAAATATAACAGAACATCTTCCGACATGACGAATGCTTATGGCATTTCGGTGTATTTTCCTTACAGAAATGCGAAGACTGTCAACCGTATGGCAACTACCTATTCACAGATTGGTATGGACAATGAATACACAAAATGTATCAAGGCATTTGCCGGTATGGAGGTCAGCGGACAGATTAGTGCAGGAGGTTCGGCTTCACCGCTTTTGGCACTGACAGGCAACTCTGAAGTGGTGCAGACAATTGGCTCGGAGGCAATTTCTTCCTTGTTATCTTCCTTTTTATCAGGAAGGAGTATCAGCGGAATTGATGATGAGAATGTATCTTATATGAGTGACCGGGAGGTATTTGATGTGGATACCGCAGCGAGGTATATTGCTGCCCACCAGTTTGACAGTTCCCTTCTGGTATGGAAAAAAGCAAAGGGGAAGCATGTGATGAGTATCCCTAAGGAGCAATGGCAGCTTATACAGTCGCTGCAGATGAATCTGTTTTATGATGATGGAGAGGGATACATTGACTTGGGACTGGATAATGTGTATCAATTTACAAAAGACGGGAAACTGGTGGGAGAGTCAGATGATACGTGGCTTGCCATTGATGGTCAGCCGGTAGCGTATTACTTTGAAAGTGAAGAAAAAAATGGTGATTCTTCTCTCATAACAGGACGGGTGCCGGTAATGGTTAATGGGGAGAGACCGATACCATAGCAAAAGGTATCACAGCACTTTCAGAAGGGGATACCATAGATTTTGTATGTGACTATTATGCCTATGACGGGACCTATCTTGACAGCTATTATCTGGGGGAACAGACAACTTACAGCGCGGATATGCAGATTAGCAATGTGGCGACAGGGGGCGATTCAAAAATCACATATCTGCTGACAGATCTCTATGGACAGGAATATTGGACACCGTCTGTGCCGGATTAACAGGCAGTTCAAAAGGAATTAAAATGATAATGGAAACGGATTTTCAGATATTAAGAAAAGGCGCAAGAAGCAGCGCAGAAATGAGGAAACAATGGGAAATTTAGCCATAAAGAAAGAAAATATCATTTATCAGGCAGATACGCCTGTCACAGAGCTGGCCTGTATTATTAAGGGAAGCGTGAAGGCGGATAATGAGAACACGGAAATAATGCTGTATGCCGGAGATGTTATCGGAATCGTGGATATCAACAGGAGCCATTCGTTTACATATCAGGCACAGGAGGATTGTGTTCTTGTCACTTACGCGGTGGAGGGAGAAAATGATATCGAAAAATTACTTCGTGACAATAGTACTCTTGCAAAATGTGTACTTAACAGCAGTGTGAGACAGACCTGTATGCTGGCTGAGTCTTATCGAAACCGGTTAAAGGCAAACAGCTCACTATATGAGCTGTTGCACAATGGTTATCATGACTACAAAAGTATGTGTAAGGCATTACTGATTCCGGCAAAAACACTTCCGGAGCTGATAAATGACAGTGATGGAAGTGACATGATTCCGCTTTTTGATAAAAATGAAGAAATAGATTATCTGCTTACCCGGTATGATGAATTTAAGGATATGCTACAGAAGCATCTGTTAGAAGGTTTTGCAGGTTATGCAGTGTTTGTTACTGAGATTGTGTCAGGTGTTGTGAGAGATTTTTTTCTGATGCTACTGGAATTAAATCATATTAGTGAATATGAAAATGAGCTGTCAGTTCTTTTATTGAATGAAAATCATCTGGATTTGTTTGATATATACACATCGCTATACTATCACTATATCAAGATGGGTGACAGCAACGCCTTCTTAGAGGCTAAAATAACGCAGTTTGAGGAAAAAATAGCTGCCTCCTCCTACATTGACAGTGAACTGGCAAAGTTAAGAATTGCAGAGCACCACGAAAAGAAAGATAAGCTTCGTGAGGAAAAGGAAAAGGGAGGGGTGCTGAAAGAGGAGAGCTCCGAGTATTATAAGAAGTTTCATCATTCTTTGGATACTATTCTGCAATATGCAGATTGCACAGTTGAGCTTGAGAATGAATTTAGAAAAGCGGTAAATGATTTTAAAAGGGTAAATGACAGAAATTCTAGCGATACCGCAGTAAGAGAACTGAGACACAGACTAACGGGGTTATTTTACGAGGTATATGCGGCAGCCTTTAAAAACAGTCTGACAGATGATGAGATACCGGTTGTGTTAAAAATGTTCTTTAACTTTGGCTATGTAGATGAGGAACTTGCCGGTATGGAGAATGCGATATGTCTGTATTCTATTGCAGAGTATTTTTCGGGAAAACCGGAGTATCATGTCTATACGGCATATGAGTGGCTATTGGCAGTGTACCGGGGAATGAAGATGCCGAGAAGAAATGAGTATGATGTGGATTATCAGGAATTTGTACATGAGCAGTTTCTCAATAAAAGTATCAGTAAAAAAGAGGAAAAAGAGCTATTAGAGGATTCAGAGGAAAAATTGAAATTTGAGCTTCAAAACTTTTTTCCGGCAGTCAATAAGATGACCTTTGGAAGAATTAGTACCTTTTGTCCTGTATTTTCAGAGAATAATGTGATTACTGATCTGAAACGTTCCCTTGTCACACCGGAGTTGGTGATGGATACCATTCAGAATATCAGACAGATTGATTACTCTGCCTTTTATCGTGAAGTGTTATTCTATGATGGTGACAGTAATGTGAGAGAAGTGATACAGGTGGAATATCTCCCGGATGTGATATTAATGCCAAATGTGGGCTCAAGAGGTGTGATGTGGCAGGAAATTGAGGGAAAACACCGTTCATCCCGGGCAACCTTCGCACTACCTGTCTTTTTACTGGAGAATATGGAAAATATTATCGTCCGAATTACCGGTGAGTACCGTTTTGAGATGTGCAAAAGGGCACAGGGAGCGAGATGGAATGATGTCAGTGAACCGTCACTAACCAGTGAATACTGCGACTATGTGCAGTTCTACCGTAAGAATAATGAATTATCAGCGAATCATAAGGAGCAGATTAAGAGTGCACTGCTGAAAGCGAGAAACAGCTATAAGCAGATGTTTGCACAGGACTATCTGGCATGGATTATCTATGAGGGCAAAGGAGCGCCAAGATTGAATAAGGTATCAAGAAGAATTTTGTTCACCTACTGTCCTTTTCGGGAGGAAATCAGGAACAGAAATGCAGACAATCCGCTGTACAGGGATTTAATTGCACGGTTTGAGGTGCAGAAAGGACAGGCCTTGACAAGACTGAACAATCTCCTGAAAAAGCTTGATAATGCCGGCAAATATATCCCGGAGGAATTATATGCACAGCAGGAGTTTTTGGAGATGTAAAGGATTATGATATCAGAATTCAGCTCCGCCTGTTATTTTTTGATATTTTTTTCGGGCGGGGCGGAATCAGGCAATTTTGCCCGAAGCCGATTAAATCCTCTCTGTGGGCTTTTAACAGTGCTTCCTTTACCAGTTGATAGTTTTCCGGTTTTTTATACTGTATCAGTGCTCTTTGCAGGGCTTTTTCGTGGGGATTGGTGGTCACATATACCTTTTCCATTGTCAGCGGATGATACCCTGTATAGTACATGGTAGTGGAAATCGTGCCGGGAGTGGGGTAAAAGTCCTGTACCTGCTCCGGGGCAATGTGATGATCCCTTAAATATTCTGCCAGCATAATGGCATCTGCTAAGGTACTTCCGGGATGAGAGGACATGAGATAGGGAACGATATACTGTTTTTTCTCCAGTTTTTGATTGACCTTCTCAAATTCCTTCACAAATGCATTGTAGATTTCGACACTTGGTTTTCCCATGTTATTGAGAACATTGTCAGAGATATGTTCCGGTGCTACACGCAACTGACCGCTTACATGATATTCGCACAGCTCTTTTAAAAATTCCTTATTTTTATCGGCAACCAGATAGTCAAAACGAAAGCCGGAGCGCACGAAGACTTTTTTGACTTTTGGGAGTTTTCTAAGCTTTCTCAGCAGAGATAAATAGTCACTGTGGTCAACAATCAGATTGGGGCAGGGTTTTGGAAACAGGCAGCGCTTGTTGACACAGGCACCGTGACGGAGCTGTTTATGACAGGCAGGAGCCCGAAATTCGGCAGTGGGACCACCCACATCATGAAGATAGCCTTTGAAGTCTTTATCGTCGGTCATCTGTTTTGCCTCTTTTATAATGGATTCATGGCTTCTTGCCTGTACAATCCTGCCTTCATGCATGGTAAGGGCGCAGAAATTGCACTCTCCGAAACAACCTCTGTTGGAGGTAAGGCTGAATTTGACTTCTGAAAGCGCAGGCACACCGCCGGCTTTTTCATAGCTTGGATGATAGGTTCTCATATAGGGCAGTGAATAGACATCATCCATATCCATTGTGGAAAGCGGTTCGGCAGGAGGATTTACAACGATAAAGGTTTTGCCGCCGTAAGCTTCGTAGATACACTTGGCAAGTATGGGGTCGGTATTGTGATATTGTATCTGAAAGCTTTTGGCATAGCTTTTTTTGTCAGTGCAGATTTCTTCAAAGTCAGGCAGCCTAATCCCGTCATAGATGATATCCTCGTTGCGGGTTTTGAAGACCGTGCCCCGGATATAGGTTATGTCAGAAATACGGATACCGCCGGCAAGGGCATCAGCGATTTCAATGATACTGTGTTCTCCCATACCGTAGCTGATTAAATCGGCACCGGATTCTAAAAGAATAGAACGGCGCACCGTATCAGACCAGTAATCGTAGTGTCCGAGTCTGCGAAGACTTGCCTCAATACCGCCGATAACGATGGGCGTGTGCTTATAAAGCTGTCGTATCAGATTACAGTATACTGTTACCGCCCTGTCAGGACGCTTGCCCATTATTCCGCCGGGGGTAAAGGCATCCTTAGAACGTCTTTTTTTGGCAACGGTATAGTGATTGACCATGGAATCCATATTGCCCGAAGAGACAAGAAAAGCCAGCCGCGGTTCACCTAATATACTGATGGAGGAAGCATTTTTAAAATCCGGCTGACTGATCATTCCGACAGAATATCCGTGAGCTTCTAATAATCTGGTAATGATGGCAGGACCGAAGCTTGGATGATCCACATAGGCGTCACCGGAGATATACACAAAATCAAGCTGTGACAAACCTCTGTCAGCCATATCCTGTTTTGAAATAGGGAGAAAACCATTGTACATAATAAGCCTCATTTCTGAAAAGTATCGTAAATTCATTTTACTAAAAATATGGCTTGGTTACAAGAGAGAAATAGAGGTTTCTTTTCACGATATTTTGTATTTTTTTATTGTAACGGATATTTTAATATTGTATACTTAATGGAGTATTATGGACAAAGAAACACGATTGCATTGGATTTATACCAGGAGGGATAAAATGGAGAACATAACAGATAGAATACAGTTGTTTACACAGAGCAGCATAAAGCTACAGGGAGAGGAATTTATTGTATACATTGATCCGTTCCAGATGAAAGAGGAGTTTCATGATGCGGATTTTATCATTTTTACCCATTCGCATTATGATCATTTTTCCATAGAGGACATCGAGAAGGTCAAAAAAAGTGAGACTCTTTTTGTGGCACCGAGGTCGATGGAGGAGGAATTAAATAAGGCGGGAATACCAAAGGATAAATCGTATTTGGTGACTCCTGATTCTGTTAAGAGGGTAAAGGGACTGGAAATCAAGGCAGTACCGGCATACAATAAATTGAAGCCGTTTCATCCTAAGAAAAACGGATGGGTAGGTTATGTCCTTACGATGGATGGCATTGAGATTTATATAGCAGGAGATACAGATAATCTGAAAGAAAATCATGATATTATCTGTGACATTGCCCTGATTCCAATAGGTGGCAAGTTTACGATGAATTATCAGGAAGCAGCTGATTTTGTGAATGCCATGCGGCCAGGAATAGTCATACCGACACATTACGGCACAATCGTCGGGAAAGAAAGTGATGCCAGAGAGTTTGCAAAGCTTGTAGATGCCGGCATCCGTGTTGAGATAAAGAAACAATATTAACATAGGGGTTACTTGTAAAAAAAACATATTTGGAGTATACTCTATGTAAAAAAGTCATGTTTTCATAATAAAGAACGAGAGAGGTAAGGTACATGGGAACTGTAAATGTTGCAGTTGGACAGAGTGGTGGTCCGACAACGGTAATTAATTCAAGTCTTTACGGTGTAATTCAGGAGTCGCTGCGCCACAAGGAACAAATCGACAAAATATATGGTATGATTAATGGAATAGAAGGCTTTATTGAGGGAAAGGTCATAGAACTTAATAAGGCATTGAATGAGGAGGATAGGGAACTTTTAAAGCATACACCGGCAGCCTATCTCGGCTCGTGCAGGTACAAGCTTCCGGATTCCATGAGTGATTCTATTTATAGAGAGATTTTTAGCAAGTTTAAAGAGTTAAACATAGAGTATTTTATTTATATCGGCGGCAATGATTCCATGGATACGGTGCATAAGCTTTCGATGTATGCCAAGCTGACCAACAGTTCTGTCAGAGTAATCGGTGTACCAAAAACAATCGATAATGATCTGACCATTACGGATCATTCGCCGGGTTATGGAAGTGCTGCAAAATATGTGGCCATCACGGTAAGGGATATTGTCATGGATGCCAATGTCTATGATACAAAGTCAGTGACCATTATTGAGCTGATGGGCAGACATGCAGGATGGATTACAGCTGCCAGCGTACTGGCGAGAAAATATAAAGAGGACAATCCGGTGCTTATCTATGTTCCGGAGGTTGAATTTGATGTTGACCAATTTGTCCGTCGTGTCAAGGAGGAACTTAAAAAGAGAAACAATCTGGTGATATGTGTTTCAGAAGGAATTAAGGATAAAAATGGTAAATTTATCTGTGAATATTCCAGTGAGGCGGGAACGGATACCTTTGGTCATAAGATGCTTACGGGCTGTGGAAAATATCTTGAGAATATTGTCAAAAACGAGCTGGGAGTAAAGGTTCGTTCCGTAGAACTGAATGTCAATCAGAGATGTAAGGCGGCACTTGCCTCCCTTACGGATATTGAAGAAGCAGTGGAGGCAGGCAGGTATGGCGTACAGGCATGTCTAAAGGGTGAAACCGGTAAAATGATAGCATTTATCAGAGAGGATAAAGAGGAGTATTCTATAAGGCTTGAGTGTGTTGAATGTGCCAAAGTATGTAATCAGGAAAAAGTGGTGCCGAGAGAGTGGATTAGCGAAGACGGAACGGATATCACAAATGAATTTGTGGATTATGTGCTGCCGCTGATTCAAGGAGAGAGCAGTCCCGTGATGGAAAAGGGACTTCCGAAATATTGCTATCTGCCATAGCAGAGAGGGTTGCTGCTGCGTTGTGAATCTGTGGTTAGTAACTCATTTTGACATACATGTACATGATAGAAAGGAATATGAAGATGCCAAATAATACGAATAATGATGAATATGAAAAAATATGCTTTGTGTGCAGAAGACCGGAGAGCAAGACAGGGAGACAGGTTACGATGCCGGGAGGAATCACAATCTGCAATGACTGTATGCAGAGAACCTTTGATGTATTAGACAGCAACGGAATTCATTTTAATAATGGCAATATAGATATGAACGGATTTGATTTTAACTCTCTGCTGTATGGTTTTGATACGGCTTCAAAGAGTGATGCAGAGGGCAGTCCGTCTGATGTAAAGAAGCAGGAGCCGGAAAACAGGCAGACTTTAGGAACAGACGAAAATACGGCAGAGCATACTCATCATAATGAGGTTATCAATAGCGGAGAAGAGAAACCCGCAGGAGAAGATCAGAAAAGCAAGGATAATAATAAGCGTCCGCCATCCGATAGTTTTCCTAATATCCGATTTATTAATCTTTCGGATTTTGCCGGCGGGATGCCGAGAACACAGAAGATTAAGAAAAAGAAGCCGGGAGAAAAAAGAGAGCCTGCGATTGACATTAACAACATTCCGGCTCCCCATAAAATTAAGGAGCAGTTAGACGAGTATGTCGTAGGACAGGAGCATGCGAAAAAGGTAATATCCGTAGGAGTATATAATCATTATAAGAGAATTGCGGCGCAGGATGATGAGGTTGAGATAGATAAATCCAATATGCTCATGATAGGTCCTACCGGCTGCGGAAAGACCTATCTTGTAAGGACACTGGCAAGACTTTTAGATGTTCCCCTCGCCATAGCAGATGCCACATCGCTGACCGAGGCGGGCTATATCGGTGATGATATCGAAAGTGTTGTGTCAAAGCTTCTCGCAGCGGCAGATAACGATGTGGACAAAGCAGAGACGGGAATTATTTTTATTGACGAGATTGATAAGATTGCAAAAAAGAGAAATGCCCATTCGAGAGATGTGAGTGGAGAGAGTGTGCAACAGGGACTTTTAAAGCTGTTGGAGGGGAGCGAGGTAGAGATTCCCGTAGGTGCCAACAGTAAGAATGCAATGGTGCCTCTTGCCACTGTGAATACGAAAAATATACTATTTATCTGCGGAGGTGCCTTTCCGGATATTGAGGATATTATTAAGGAAAGACTTAACGAGCAGGCCTCCATCGGTTTCATTGCCGATTTAAAGGATAAATATGACAACACGAATGATCTGATGAAGCAGGTAACGATAGACGATTTGAGAAAATATGGAATGATTCCTGAATTTTTAGGAAGAATGCCCGTAGTGTTTACTCTGGAGGGACTATCTAAAGAATTATTGGCAAAGGTTTTAAAAGAGCCTAGAAATGCTATTCTCAAGCAGTATGAAAAGCTTTTGGAGTTTGATGAGGTAAAATTAGAGTTTACGGAGGATGCCATATTAGCGATAGCTGAAAAGGCACTGGAGAAGAAGACGGGTGCAAGAGCATTAAGGTCGATTATCGAAGAATATATGTTAGATATTATGTACGAGATACCGAAGGATGACAATATCGGCAAAGTGATTATCACCAGGGAATATATTGAAAAAACAGGGGGACCTGTCATAGAGATGCGAGGCAATATTATATAAATTCACTGTGCAGCATATAATATACAGAGTAATTTTGTGAATGGTGGATACTGTTCACAGGGACATGGTGAAATATGAATTGTCGTGAAAAAATAGTTTCTGAGGATTATGCTGACTTTATTATTGGGATTAATTCGGATTACAGTGCCATCAGGGATGAGTTTTCGGATGACTGTGTGATTCTTACCTCTGTCAATGATGCGGTGATATACAAACCGCTTTCGGAAGACTGGCAGGAGCAGTCAGCTGCTGAATTGGCAGTTTCTAATGGGCGGAGACTGATAGAATATCATTATTCGGATATTCCTAAACTGTTTTCACTGATGGATACTGCGGCCATTGAGCAGACAGGTGCCATCCGGTTGCAGAATTATCCGGGGCTGGAGCTTAGGGGCAGTGGCATTATCATAGGATTTATCGGAGATGGAGTGGATGTGTATCACAAGGCATTTCGGTATTCTAATGGTAATTCAAGAATTATAGGAGCATGGGATCAGGCAAATCAGACATTGGAGCCGCCGTTTGATCTGAAGTACGGCAGTTATCTGACCAATGAATTAATTAATGAAGAACTGAGGCTTGATAATTCGGAGCTTCTTAACAGTTTTTCCTATGACAGCTCCCATGGTACTTTTATGGCAGGCATTGCGGCGGGAAATATTGATGCGGATAATGATTTTTCAAGTGTTGCTCCGCAGGCGGATATTGCCGTTGTCAAATTAAAACCCGCGAAGCAGTATTTAAGGCAGTATTATTATGCCAAAGATGACGCACAGTTGTATCAGGAAAATGATATTATTACCGGTATTATATTTCTGACGCGGCTGGCGGAGGAGACAGGCAAACCGCTGATCATCTGTATGGTTCACGGTACCAGCTTCGGTGCGCACAATGGCTTTAGCATCCTTGGGGATTTGCTGAACATTTTATCGGTGAGAGCCGGCATAGGCATTTGTATTGCGAATGGAAATGAAGGCAACAGCAGGCACCATTACAGTGGCAGGATTAATGTAGAGGGCGCCTATGAAGATGTAGAGATACGAGTCGAAGATAATCTTCCGGGTATGTCGGTAGAGATATGGGGAGAATCGCCGGATATCTATTCCGTGGAGATTATTTCCCCTACGGGCGAGAGGATACCGAGAATTTCTACAGGGATATCAGGGAGCAGTGATTTTGAATTTTTATTTCAACGCACCAGAGTTGCTATCAAATATGAGATTGTGGAAAAGCGTACGGGGGCGCAGGTAGTAGAACTGAAGTTTGACGCACCGACCTCCGGAATATGGACAATCAGAATTTTTGGCGATATTATTTTAAACGGTAAATTTAATGTGTGGCTGCCGGTATCAGAGATTATAGGCAGTGAGACATACTTTTTAAAACCGGATCCATATACGACACTGACCTTGCCGGCGGACTCCTTTCTGCCGATTTCCGTAGGAGCCTATAATGATGAAACGGGGGGGATTTTTATTGAGTCAGGCAGGGGATATACGACAAATCTTGCCATTAAGCCTACCCTTGTTGCGCCGGGGGTGAATATATTGGGACCTGATGTGAATAATACATATACACAACGGTCAGGAACCAGTATTGCCACAGCTATTACGGCAGGCGTGATGGCACAATTCATGGAGTGGGGCATGCTCAGAGGCGCCAGCATGGATATGAGTACGGTTGAAATTAAGAATTATCTGATACGGGGAGCGCAGCGAAGACCGATTATCACCTATCCTGACAGGGAATGGGGGTTTGGTGTTCTGGATGCATATAACAGTCTTGATATATTGAGAAAAGTGTGAAAAAATAACTGAAAGAACAGAAATAAAAAATAGAAACGGAAAAAATAGAAAAAATAGAAGACAGAAATAAAAAAGATAGAAATAGAAAAGATAGAAAGGAAACGTATTTTACGATATACAGGTGTAAAAAATGAGTATACTGGCAGAAGCATTGGGGCTTCAATTAAAAAACAAAGAGATTAAATATTCTGTACATGGAGATAACAGGGAGGGAGTCATTATTGCACAGCAGCTTCCTAATGTGAAGATACCGGTCACGATTCTTATGTTGACGGATGATAAGACAAATTCGGTATCCATAAGGATTTACCGGCTATATCAGCTTGAAGAGAGTGAAATAACAGGAAATCTCTTCTTCCTGCTAAATCAGATGAATGCCAGATACAGATGGGGAAAGGTGGTTCTGGATGAACAGGATATTGTCATAACAATGGATGCGCTTGTGACACCGTTCAGCATAGGAGATATATGTATCCAGCTGGTGTATTATGGCGTGCAGATGGCGGATGAGGTCTACACCTCTATGGAAAAGTTAAAATATCAGTTCTGATCAGTTGATTTTCACGGCAATAGTATTCAATACCTAAGCCGGATTACATTTTGAGGTGGATTCTCTCACGATTAATTCAGCTCTTAAGATGGATTTGCTGATAGGAATATTATTAATCAGGCAGCTAAGTAGTGTCATGGCACTTTTTCCGAGACTTAGTCTGTCCTGTCGGATAGTAGTAAGCGAGGGTTTAAGATTCAGGCACAGCGGCATATCATCATAACCGATAATACTGATATCCTCCGGAACCCTTAGACCTCTTTTGGTAACCTCGGAGATAGCGCCAGAGGCAATTAAGTCGCTGGCGCAAATGATGGCGGTGGCACCATGGTCAAGAAATTTAGGCACGTGATATTTGGCACAATCCGGCACGTAATATCCGGATTCAATCAAGTGGGTATCAACATACAGATCTAAAAGCTTCATAGCTCGCTTAAATGCCTGTGTCTGTTCATCAGATACCATGGCATTTTTGGCACCGTTTAAAAAAGCAATTTTAGTGTGCCCGAGCCCTCTTAGATGTCTTACGGCCAGTTCAATGCCTTCATTACAATCAGTGCCCACATACCCGACCTTAGGATTGCCGGCAATATAATTATCAAAAAGTACGGTGGGAACCTGTGTTTTTTGAAACTGCAGACTGTAATCACTGTGCATGAGAAAGCCAATCATAAAGGCGCCGCTGTACTGATTGGATATCATGAATTTATCATAATCATTCTGAAGTTTGGCATTCAGGTTTGACGGGATAACATCGACTGACCAGTTGTTAAGAATGGCAGACTGTCTGAACCCAAGAATTAAGTCATATCCGAACTGGTCTCTGTTTTCGTAGTCCATATTTTCAATAAAAATGCACACCTTTCTGTTGGCAGCCAAAGAGGCATGTTTTCTCGCCTTTGGCGTATAGCCGGCTTCTAAGGCTCTGGTGATGATTTTTTGTTTTGTTTCTTCGCTTATGTCAGCAGCGTTGTTCAAGGCTTTGCTGACAGTGCTGACAGAAGTACCGAGACTGTCGGCAATATCTTTTATTTTAACCATAATAATCTGTTTCTCCGTTTTTGGTTAACTTAACATAAAAAAATGATAAAAGCAATATTTTTTTAGACTTTTTTCGTAAAATTTCGTAAATTAACAAAAAAATAGTGGAGAATTTGTAAAAAGAACACATCAAAGGCAAATATTGTCTTGACGCGTATATGTGTAAATGATAAAATAAATCTGTATTTCGGTATGTACAAAAATTATATAAAGAGGTGAAAGAATGGCTGACATGAGTAGTGAGAAAAAAGACAATACTTTACAGCGCGGAGCTGGTCTTTTGATGCCGATTAGCAGCTTACCATCACCATATGGTATAGGTACTCTCGGCAAGGAAGCGTACAAGTTTGTTGATTATTTGGTGGATGCAGGCCAGAAGTACTGGCAGGTACTTCCGGTAGGACCGACAAGTTATGGAGACAGTCCATACCAGTCGTTTTCTGCTTTTGCGGGCAATCCATATTTTATCGATTTGGATTATCTTGTTGACGAAGGGTTAATCACAAAGGCGCAGATTAAAAAGTTCCCATGGGGAGATAATCCTGAATATGTCGATTACGCAACTGTATATCATTCAAGGTTTGATATTCTGAGGATGGCGTATGAGAATAGTGATTTCAGGGAAGAAGATGACTACAGAGTATTTCAGGAGGAGAATTCATACTGGTTAGATGACTATAGTCTGTACATGGCTGTTAAGTTCCATTTTGATAATAATGAATGGGCGAAGTGGGATTATGATATCAAGGCAAGGCAGCCACAGGCTATTGACCGATATAGACATGAGTTGGCAGATGATATTGATTTCTGGAAGTTTTGTCAGTACAAGTTCTTTGAACAGTGGAACAGCCTGAGAGAGTATGCCAACGATCAGGGCATTGAGATGATTGGAGATATTCCTATCTACGTTGCCATGGATAGTGCAGATGTTTGGGCTCATAAGGAATTGTTTGAGCTTGATGGAGATTTCAGGCAGGTTAATGTCGCAGGAGTTCCACCGGATGCGTTTTCAGAAGACGGACAGTTATGGGGTAATCCGCTGTATAACTGGAATGTTATGGAGCAGCAGAACTTTGAATGGTGGAAGCAGAGAATGGCAAGCAATTCAAAGTTATATGATTACATAAGGATTGATCACTTTATCGGTGTTGTGAATTATTATTCTATAGAAGCACATTGTACGAATGCTAAGCAGGGTGTCTGGAGACAGGGACCGGGCAAAAAGCTTACGGACGCCATTGACAGTGCGATAGGAGATGCAAAGATTATCGCAGAGGATTTAGGTATTGTCAGTCCGGCAGTAAGACAGCTTCTGGCAGAGACGGGATATCCTGGAATGAATATCATTGAGTTTGCATTTGACGGTTCACCGGCTAATTCGCATCTTCCACACAACTATAAGCCTAATTCACTGGTATACGGAGGAACGCATGACAATGAGACGGTTGCCGGCTTCTTCAAGGCTAAGAAAGCAGCAGAACTGAAATATGCGTATAAGTATCTGGGTGTCAATAATAAGAACGATATTCCGGCGGCAGTCTTAAGAGCAGCCTATGCCAGTGTTGCCGCGATTGCGATTTTTCAGGTGCAGGATATTTTAGAGCTGGGCAATGAGGCGAGAATGAATACGCCGTCTACCGTTGGAGATAATTGGAAGTGGAGAATGTTAAAGGGTGCCCTTACCAAGAAAAAGGCAAAGGAACTGAAGGAGCTTGCGAAGTTCTATGCCAGATATATTGATGAAGACGATGAGTAGTCCTTGAAGACTGATAGAGATTAATTTTATTGATTAATAAATTATAATTAAGAATAGGAGAAATTAAGAGTAATGAGTACATTTAAAGAGAACATTGTAACTATTTTAGACCTTGATTACAACAAGACCATAAAAGAAGCTACAACCGTAGAGCTTTATAATGCAGTGTCTAAGGCAGCTATGAAGAGTATTGCCAATCAGTGGTCATGGGAGACAGAGAGTAAGAAGGTATGTTATTTTTCGGCAGAGTTCCTTGTAGGAAGACTGGTGTATAATAACCTTATGAATCTCGGTCTGATGAATCAGTTATCAGAGCTTTTTGCAGAGAATGATATTGATATCAGAATTTTTGAAGATATTGAGGACAATGCATTAGGTAATGGTGGTCTTGGTCGTCTGGCAGCATGTTTCCTTGATTCCGCAGCGACACAGAATGTTACATTGAATGGTTATGGCATTCGTTATCGTTATGGTATTTTCAAACAGTATTTTGAGAATGGCTTCCAGAAGGAGACAGCAGATAACTGGACAGAGTTTGGCGATCCTTGGTCAGTAAGACGTGATGAGGATAAGGTTAAGATTGATTTCAAGGGACAGTCAGTATGGGCAGTTCCATATGATACACCGATTATCGGTTATGGCGCAGCGAAGATTAATACCCTCAGATTATGGCAGGCAGAGCCGATTGAGGAATTCAACTTTGATTTATTCAATGCTCAGAAGTATGATAAGTCAGTGAAAGAAAAGAACGATGCAGAGGCGATTACAAGCGTATTGTATCCGAATGATTCTACAGATGCAGGTAAGAAGCTCAGATTAAAGCAGCAGTATTTCTTCTCAAGTGCTTCATTACAGGATGTGCTGAAGAAGTATAAGGCTAAATATGGCAATGATTTCTCTCATTTATCAAAAGAATATGCGATTCAGTTGAATGATACACATCCGGTTGTGTCTATCCCTGAATTATGTCGTCTGTTAGTAGAGGACGAGGGCGTAACCTTTAACAAAGCGCTTAAGATTTGTAAAGAGGTATTCGCTTACACTAACCACACAGTTATGGCAGAGGCACTGGAAAAGTGGAGTGTGAAGTTATTTAAGTCTGTTCTCCCGAACGTATACAAGTATGTTGTTAAGATTAACAATGCATTATTAAAAGAGGTGAAAGAGCTGGGTGTTGCTGACGAGAATGTCAATCTCTATCAGATTATCGATACACCTTACAGTGATAATCCGAACTGGGAGATTATTCATATGGCAAGACTCGCTATCTATGCCAGCCATTCTACCA
The DNA here is from genome assembly GCA_902767015.1 of uncultured Lachnospiraceae bacterium. Classification (GTDB taxonomy): domain Bacteria; phylum Bacillota; class Clostridia; order Lachnospirales; family Lachnospiraceae; genus Bovifimicola. The sequence goes on from CACXFV010000009.1 coordinate 52,890, forward strand.
ACGGTGTTGCAAGAATACATACAGAGATTCTTAAGAATGATGCCCTTAAGGAGTGGTATGATATTTATCCTGACCGCTTCAACAATAAGACAAACGGTATCACACAGAGAAGATGGCTTGCTCTTGCCAACGAAGAGCTGGCAGGCTTTATCAATGATAAAATCGGCAATAGCTGGATTACCAATCTTGATGAACTCAAGAAGCTTGAGAAGTTTAAGGATAAGAAGAAGGTTATCAAAGAGTTTGATGCAATTAAGAAGATTAAGAAGCAGCAACTTGCAGAATATATTAAGGAGAAAGAGGGCGTGGATGTTAATCCGGACTTTATCTTCGATATTCAGGTTAAGAGATTACATGAGTACAAGCGTCAGTTGTTGAATGCATTCTCTATTCTTGATATTTACTATGGCTTAAAGGATGGCAGAATTAAGGACTTCAATCCTACTGTATTCATCTTTGGCGCAAAGGCTGCTCCGGGTTATGCGAGAGCAAAGGGTATCATCAAGTTCATCAATGAGATTTCAAAGATGATTGCAAATGATCCTGATGTGAATGACAAGCTGCAGGTGGTATTTGTAACGAACTACTGCGTATCTTATGCCGAGAAGATTACACCGGCTGCTGATGTTTCAGAGCAGATTTCTACAGCAGGTACAGAAGCTTCCGGTACCGGTAATATGAAGTTCATGCTGAACGGTGCTGTTACACTTGGTACATTTGATGGTGCTAATGTGGAGATTGTAGAGCAGGCCGGGGAAGAGAATAACTATATCTTTGGTGCAAGAGTAGAGGATATTGAGAAGATTAAGGATACTTATGATCCGAAGAAGATTTATGATTCAGAGCCAAGAGTAAAGAAGGTGGTAGATGCCCTGATTGATGGCACTTTGAGTGATGATGGAACAGGTTTGTTCAGAGAGTTATATAACTCACTGTTTGAGAATAAGTCTTGGGAGAAAGCTGATAAGTATTACTTATTAGAGGATTTACTTCCATACATTGATGCTAAGTTACAGGTTAATAAGGACTACTCTGATACATTTGCATTCAGACAGAAGTGCTTTATGAACACAGCCAATGCAGGTAAGTTCTCATCAGACAGAACCATACTTGATTATGCTAAGGATATCTGGGAAGCATAATCACAAAAATATATAGCGTATAATTAAGTAAAAAACCGGCGGGATATACATAGCAATCTGCAAAATGTATATCCCGCCGGTTTGTTTTTAGTAGTTTAACTAAATGCCACTGCTAACGGTCCGTCGAAATAGTAGAAGGACTGATTTTCTGATGATAATGTAATGTGACTGATATAGTCGTTAATATTGCCGCTGATAGAGCCGTTGGTTACCCCAATAGTTTCTTTTCCGTCAAAATAATAGGCAAGCCTGTATTCCCCGCCAAATTGCCCTGTGAGTTCGTCCATCTGAAAATCTGAAAAATTCACAATCTTTAAATAAGGTTGACGCTGCATCTCGGCCAGTGGTGTGGTACCACATTGCAGTCGGTAGCTGTCATACTCTCCGGTGGCAGGAATACCGAGATAAGATGAAAATCTGGCATTTCCTGTAATCAGCCGGATGATATTATCTTGAATCAGACAACGCCCGGATAATCTGATGCCCTCGGATGAATAAGGAACCTTAGGTGTGACAGTTATCGTAAGCTTGTCTGATGGGATATCATGTCCGGCGTTTCTGACAATACTGTCTCCTAACCGATAATTTGAGTATTTCGGATAAATCATGGAGGCATCCAGCCTGCGCAGGTAGTAAGCTATCAGCTCATAGACGGATTTTCCTTCTAAGATCAGATTTTTATAGGGAAGCTGCTCAGTGCCACGCTGTTTTTTTATTTCGGAAAAAGGGATAGCATGAGCGCGGGCCTTAATGGCATCAAGACTTGAACAAATACTTGCTCTGAGTGATTTCTCAATTTCCTGATCAGAGGAACTGTATTGAAAATCATAGTATAACTCTACGTCCTGTGGTGTTTTTGACTGTACTACATATTCTCCGGAATAAGTGATATCCTCATAGGACACATTGATGCCGTTGGAATTGATGATATGAACGGAGCACTGTGTGATAAATATCTCCAGGGAATTAATAAAGGCAGCAGTATCCCTATCTTCTTCGAAAATAATATTGGCGATATCCTGGGCATGGTAGCGTGGTATCATATCAGCCGGAAGCGTTTCCGGCTCCGGGACAGCAAATCTCTCCGAAGAAGCCGGAAGCTGATAATAAGGATTCTTCACGGATGCCGCAGAGTGGTAGGCGGTGCGTATTTTTTTGTTTAGTTCATCGCCGTCCATATTGATGTCGGCAATAAAGCTAGAGCTTCCGCGATATTGTTTCCCGTTCGCCTCAAAATCGTGATAAATCGTTACATCACACTTTTCGGTCAGTTTATTACGCCTTAACGTGCATTCTTTCTTTACAAAAAATAATTCTTCTGTTTTTTCTAAGCGGGCATTCAGAAGATAGTGCTGTATATCATTTTCTTCTATCGCTTTGAGGATATGCTCTGTCAGTCTGTTTTTTTGAATATTCATTTTTCTATACATAATGACAATACTGATATTGCATCAGATATTATCAAAGCCTCCTTTCTTTAAGATATCATTACCTTTGCCTTGATGGCAGGACCGCCGTCAGAAACTTTTACCCATTCTTTGTAGCCTTTTCCGCAATATCCGCAGCCACTCAGTTTTAATTCGGTTGATACCATGGAAATTGATTTTAATAAATCAGGTACATAGCCGGACAGACAGATAGGAGAAAAGATTTTTCCTGTGAGTTTTCCGTCTTTTATTTCGCGTCCGATATTGACCATGCATTGTATTCCCCAGTTTTTCGGGTCTTCCATTCCGCTGGCACCGTTATCAAGCAGGATACCGTACTCAATGGAAGCAATCATCTCTTCAAGTGAACTCTTTCCTGCCTCAAAGTAGGTATTAGTCATTCTGGTATAGGCTTTTCGTTCATATGATTCGCGTCTGCCGTTTCCGGTAGGAGAAACACCAAGAGAAATGGCACTTTGCAGGTCATTGATGCCGGATAACAGGATACCGTTTTTAATAATGACGGTGTCGTGGGACAGGGTTCCCTCATCATCAAAGAAGTAGGTGGCTGCCTCCTCGCATGTCTTGGCATTGTCATGCATTGTCACCAGTGGGGAGGCAATCTGTTGACCGATATAATTTTTGGCGAGAGCTCTGTCCTTCACAAACATATCCATCTCGACACCATGTCCGAAAGCTTCATGGGCAATCAATCCGGTCACATCAGGCATACAAATTACCTCATATTCACCGGCAGGCGGAGTAACACTGTCTAACAGCTCAATGGCGGTATCGCATGCTTTTCCTATATCCGATTTCATATCGGATAAAATTTCAGCGCCACCCAGTGTAGAAAAAGTGTTGCGGTAATAGTGATTTTTTTCTTCACGGTGAGCGAGGGGCTGGGCGACACCGGTAGACCACATGATATGCTGTTGTAAATCTTTATCATGGGATAAAAACATTTTATGAATGATAAGATATTGAAAGATACATATGCAATCGATAATGTTAGCATTGTATTCAATGGCTGACTGATAGATTTCACTTAATATGTGAGTGATTTCATCATCAGACATATCTTCGGGATTCATGAGATACTCACTGGATTGATTGAAACATAGTCTGTCACCGGAAGAAAGGTCTGTCTGACCGGAGGAACCGGCGCAGGTGGGGTTAGTATCAGGATTAAGAGACAGATTTTGCAGAATGATTTCAGGAATCGTGGATATGAAATCTTCTGAAAAATCATTAAAGGAATATTCATATGTGCCGATAGGGGAGTTTAAACGAATCACTGCCCCTGTTGCGGCAAAGGGATTGTCTTTAATCACTGTACCCGATTTTGATACTCTGTAGCTTTTGCCGGTGGACTTTTCCACAAGAATCGATACATCCCTAAACGATGGTATTGCTTCTAATTGATGAAATAAATCAATTAACAAAGACCTGATAGTAACAAAGCAATCATCAGGCAGCTTATGTGTTTTTTTTTCTGCGTCCATATTTTTATACATTGATAAAAAATCCTTTCTCAAGTTTATCAAAAAGGTGACACGAAATCTTAAGAGAGTTCGCTGTCAGCGGTTTTCACCCATAAAGAAGAGGGCTAATGTTCCGGGTCCCGAATGAGCGCCCACCGTAGGGCAAACATAATTGATTAAAAACTGCTGTATTCCGAAACGCTCTCTAATCTGGTCAGCCACATAATTGGCATCTTCAATGCAGTCACCGTGAGAAATAAATATTATATCGTTATCATAACCGCTGATATTTTTTGCCATATTGTCAACAAGAACGTTCAGGGCTTTCTTACGACCGCGTACATTATTGAGAGAGACTAGTTTTCCTTCATTGTCAACATGCAGTACCGGCTTGACGTTAATCATAGTGCCGATGATGGCAGTTGCCTTTGATACCCTGCCGCCGCGGTGAAGATGGTGCAGATCGTCTACCGTGAATTGATGGCATACATGCAGTTTGTTTTCCTCAAGCCATTTTGCGTTATCGTCGAGAGACATACCTTTTTCACGGTTCATGACTGCTTTGTGAACAAATAAGCCTTGTCCCATTGAGGCACACTTGGAATCTATTACAATGATTTTTCTGTCCGGATATTCTTTCGACAGCTCATCACCCACGACATAGGCAGTTTCATAGCTGCTGGAAAGGCCGGAAGAAAATGCGATATGGAGAATATCAAAACCGGCTTCAAGCTGCTTTACAAAATGTCGTCTTGTAGAATCGGGATTGACAGCCATAGTAGTAGGCAATTTTCCACCACGCATTTTCTGATAGAACTCTTTTGGCGTGAGATTAATCTCTTCGCCATAAACAACATCATCTAACATATAATACAACGGAACGATGTCAATTCCGTATTTTTCAGTGTATTCCAAAGGAAGATCACATGTGGTGTCGCTTGTAATTACGTAGTTACTCATCATTGTTCCTCTTTCTGCGCATTTGCACTCATTATTTCGATAAATTATAATATCTCATTTTCCTTCCGATATGTTTAATATCAGAATCACAGTATGATTCTGATATTGCGCTAAAATTTCGTTTTATCGCTAACATATCGGGTGAAAATGAATGTCTGCTTCGCAGCCGCTCATTTTCCTTCCGATATGTTATATTATGCCAATATTTTTTGTGGGTGTCAATCATAAAAAGGTACATAATTTTAATATATATGATATAATGTTACCTGTAAATTATGACGCTGTGAGGAGGAATATGATTAAAAATGATGGTTGCATTGATTATGATAGGCATCATGGCAGGTTTATCACTACTGTACTTATGGTGTATGAAGCCATGTAAGATGACAGGAGAACGGGAGAAAGCGATAAAACCTTTTACAAGTACATATATTGCACATAGAGGACTGTTTGACAATCAGCTTTCAATACCGGAAAATTCACTGCCGGCTTTCAGAAGAGCAGTGGAGAAGGGATATGGAGTAGAACTGGATGTGCGGCTTACAAAGGATTTACAGTTAGTGGTTTTTCATGATAAGACCTTAAAGAGAATGTGCGGTGTGGACAAAATGGTATCCGGACTTGACTATCAGGAACTGTCACAATTTGATTTAAACGGAACTAATCATCATATTCCGAAGCTTGAGGAGGTACTAGCCGTTATTGATGAGAAGGTGCCGTTAGTGATTGAGGTGAAAGCAGAGAAAAACGGCGGACTGACCTCACAGCTTCTTTTTGAAAAGCTGGAGCAGCTAAATTATAAAAAGCTGTATTGTGTGGAGTCCTTTTATCCCTTTGCACTTAAGTGGATTAGACAAAACCGGCCGGAGGTAATAAGAGGACAACTGATTTCTGATTATGTCAAGAATGGACAGAAGAAAATAAGATTACTGGGTATTATCCTCAACGGCCTTTTGCTGGATGTATTTTCAAGACCGGATTTTATCGCTTATCATTATAAATGCGCAGATGATTTGAAATATCGCCTTATGAGAAAATTGTATCGTTTTACAAGTGCGGGTTGGACCTTTAGAAGTGAGGAGGAGCTTAAAAAATACAGAGATAAGTTTCAGATTATTATATTTGACAGTTTTATTCCGAAAGAGTAAATAAAGCTACTTTGCAGACTGATTAGAAATTGATGTATAATATGATATTTATTATGAAAATAATTATCTTGAAAGAGTTTGCATAATATTTTATAATCGTTTAAGTATAATAAGAGTAAGAAACTGTATATTAATAACTTAATCAGTTTTTGATCCGAAATGCCTTATATGTAAGCATTTCAACTCAAAAATTGTTAAGTTTAATTATATACAGTTCCTAAATAAAAGTATTAAAAAATAGGAGAGATAGAGAGGTAACTTATGAATATAGAACAACATTTGCAGTATACTTTACAGGAAAAAAGAACGTTAAAGGACATTGATTCTGAGGGATATGTGTTAAGACACAACGAGTCGGGAGCCAGAATTATTCTGATTGAAAATGATGATAAAAACAAGACATTTTCAATAGGCTTTAAAACGCCGCCGGATGATGACACAGGTGTTGCCCACGTGACAGAGCACAGTGTCTTATGTGGTTCTGAGAAGTTTCCGGTAAAGGATCCTTTTATGGAGCTTGTGAAGGGTTCGCTGAACACATTTTTGAATGCCATGACATATCCGGATAAAACGGTGTATCCTGTGGCAAGTACCAACGACAAGGATTTTAAGAATCTTGTAGATGTATATATGGATGCTGTTTTTCATCCGAACATCTATACAAGACCGGAGATATTTTATCAGGAGGGCGTTACCCTGAGTCTGGATTCCCCGGAGGATGAACTGAAATATAATGGTGTTGTATACAATGAAATGAAGGGGGCATTCTCTTCACCTGATGATGTGCTTGACAGAGTTATCACGCAGTCGCTCTATCCGGACACCTGCTATGGAGTGGAGTCGGGTGGAAACCCTGATTTTATTCCGGATTTGACATATGAGAGATTTTTGGATTTTCACAGGCGGTATTATCACCCTTCCAATAGCTATATCTATGTATATGGTGATGTTAATATGGACAAGCTTCTTGACTGGATGGATAAGGAATATCTGGGAGAATTTGACAATAATCCGGTTGATTCACACATTGATTTACAGAAGCCGTTTGAAAAAATGCGTGAAATCAGAGAGGAGTATCCGATTTCGGAATCAGAGAATACAGAGGATAATACCTATCTGTCGTACAATTTTGTCATCGGAGATATTCTTGACAAAGAATTATATCTTGCAATGCAGGTGTTGGAATATGCCATCGTCTCTATGCCGGGCGCACCGGTAAAGCAGGCGCTTCTTGATAAAGGGATTGGCAAGGATGTACAAGGTCATTATAACAACTATATAAGGCAGCCCTATTTTAATTTCATGGCAAAAAATGCCAATGAGAATGATAAAGAGGAATTTGTCAGAACAATCAAAGAGACGCTGAAACAGCTTGTCCGTGACGGCATAGACAAGGATTCCCTGCTTGCGGCATTGAATAATTATGAATTTCAATATAGAGAGAATGATTTCGGCTCATATCCGAAGGGGCTTATGTACAGCTTTGAGATATTCGACAGTTGGCTGTATGAGGAGGAGAATCCTTTCAGACACCTGGAGCAGAATGAACAATTCGATTTTTTGAGAAAAATGCTTGAAACAGATTACTTTGAACAACTGATACAAAAGTATTTTCTTGACAATACACACTGCTCCGTCGTTGTGGTCGCACCGGTGAAGGGGCTGACAAAACAGCGTGATAATGAATTAAAAGAGAAATTGGCAAAGATTAAATCTGAGATGTCAAAAGAGCAGTTGGAGGAAATTGTAAAGCGCACAGAGAATCTTAAAAAGTATCAGGAGACGCCATCCACCAGAGAGGAATTGGATACCATTCCTGTACTGAAACGGGAAGACTTATCAGAAGAGGTTGAACCGTTTTACAACACTGTTACGGAGATAGATGGTGTGACTGTGATACGGCACGATATCTTTACAAACGGAATAGGATATATGAGTCTTATTTTTGATGTGACAGATTTGCCGAGAGAAATGTTATCTTATCTGGTTGTGCTTAAGGGAATTTTGGGATATATGGATACTGAAAATTACACCTATAGCCGGTTTAGCAATGAGATAGGCATTCATACAGGTGGTCTGTATCAGGAGATTAATCTGTACAGAGATGTGAGAGATTATGAACAATATCGCTTAAAGCTGGAGATAAAAGGAAAAGTATTTTTTAATAAAATTGACAAAGCCCTTGAACTGGTTGAGGAGATGCTATTCAGAACCAGACTGGAGGAGGAAAAGCGGCTTTATGAGGTTTTGTGTGAAGGAAAATCCAATCTGCAGGGATATTTTATGCGCGCAGCAGATTCCGCAGCCATTATAAGAAATCTGTCTTACATCTCAAAGACAGGCGTGATTAATGACTGTATCCGCGGCATTGAAAATTATAAATTTATAGAAAATCTGGAGAAAAATTTTGCAGATAAAAAACAGGAGATTTTTGATACACTGAAAAGGTTAATCCGGCACGTATTCAGAAAAGAAAACCTTATTATCAGCTATACTGCCAATGATGAGGGATATGCGTATTTAGAAAAGGCAGTGCCGAAATTACTTACAAAGCTGGCAGCCAATGATGACAGGAAAATAGATTTTTCGGATTTTGAGAATCATCTTGAGCCGGTGGTTAAAAATGAAGGATTTAAGACTTCTGCACAGGTACAGTATGTGACGAGAGCGGGAAATTATGCTACAAAGGGCTATCAATATGATGCGGCATTAAGAGTGCTGAGAACCATACTTAACAGTGAGTATTTGTGGAAGAATATCAGAGAAAAGGGCGGTGCATATGGCTGTAATTGTATGTTTAGCAAGTCAGGAGAAAGCTATTTTTCTTCCTACCGCGATCCGAATCTTTTAAGAACTAATCAGGTATTTGAAAAGACACCGGAATATATCAGAAATTTTGACACGGATGAAAGAAATATGACAAAGTACGTGATAGGAACTATCAGTGGTATGGATACGCCACTGACTGCCATGTCAAAAGGAATACGGTCGATGTCGGCCTATCTTAGTCATGAGACAATAGAAAAGCTGAGAACAGAAAGAAAGCAGGTGCTTACGGCAGATGTTGATAAAATCAGAAGTCTTGCAGGACATGTCGCTGCAGTACTGGAGGGGCATAATATCTGCGTAGTGGGAAATGAAGGCAAGATTGATGCAGAGGCAGAATTATTTAATAGCAGGGTTCATTTGTTTGAATAGTGATAATATTTTTGAAACAGTTTGTCGAATATTAAGTAGAACATTATGGAGGAAGAAGGATATATGACGGATGATAACAGTAAGCAAAAATCCGGTTTTGTGACCTTGATTGGAAGACCGAATGTGGGAAAATCAACACTGATGAATAAAATTATCGGTCAGAAGATAGCGATAACTTCTGATAAACCGCAGACTACGAGAAATAGAATACAGACAGTGTATACCGATGAGAGAGGACAGATTGTATTTTTAGATACACCCGGGATACACAAGGCAAAAAATAAATTAGGCAATTACATGGTAAATGTGGCAGAGAACACACTGCGGGAAGTGGATGTTGTTTTGTGGCTGGTGGAGCCAACTACCTTTATCGGGGCAGGTGAAAAGCATATTGTAGCACAGTTAAAGAAAATAAAAACCCCTGTATTTTTGATTATCAATAAAGTGGATAAGGTGGAAAAAAACGATATCTTCCAATTTATAGAGGTCTACCGAAAAGAATATGATTTTGCGGAGATTATTCCGTGCTCGGCATTGAAGGGAAATAATATAGATACCTTGTTGGAAATGATTTACCGGTATCTTCCCTATGGTCATCCGTTTTATGATGAGGATACAATAACGGATCAGCCCGTCAGACAGATTGTGGCGGAGCTTATCAGAGAAAAAGGGTTAAAATGTCTGGACGAGGAGATTCCACACGGTATCGCCGTGAGTATTGAAAGGATGCATTATAGGGAAAATCAGCCTATTGTGGATATTGACGCAACCATCATATGCGAGAGAGATTCTCATAAGGGCATTATCATCGGTAAGGGCGGTGCTATGCTCAAAAAGATAGGCAGCACTGCCAGATATGAGATTGAGCGTCTGGTAGGAATGAAGGTGAATCTGAAATTGTGGGTAAAAGTAAAGAAGGAATGGCGTGACAGTGATTTTATGCTAAAGAATTTCGGCTATAGGGGGGAAAAATAGCGGCAGAAGAAGGAAGGAACATTAGAATGGAGAATGTAGTGCTGAAAGGCATGATTATTAAAAATTCAAATGTGGCTGAATACGACAAGCGAGTGGTGATTCTGACGAAAGAGAGAGGAAAAATTGTTGCTTTTGCAAGAGGTGCCAGAAGAGTGAAAAGTCCGCTTTTGTCAGGAACCAGACTGTTTGCCTTCGGAGCATTTACCTTATATGAGGGGAAAGAGGCATATACCCTTGACAAGGCTGAGATTGAGAATTATTTTACAGAGATATCAAGTGATATAAAGGCAATGTGCTATGGGTGTTATTTTCTGGAATTTGCAGATTATTATTCGAGGGAAAATATGGAGGCAGGAGAACTGTTAAAACTGCTCTACCAGACATTAAGAGCACTGATGAACCAAAAGATTGCCAACAGACTGGTCAAATGTATCTATGAGCTAAAATGTATGGCAATTAACGGAGAGTATCCGGAGATGTTTGAATGCGTCGGCTGCCAGTCACAGATAACGAGGTATTTTAGCATTGCAAGGGGAGGCATGTTATGTGAAAAGTGTGCACAGACATCGGCAGAGAGGATTTCTCCCGATACCTCTACAGTGTATACAATGCAATACATTATTTCTTCAAAGATAGAGAAGCTGTACACCTTTATCGTTAAGGAGAAAGTGTTGGAGGAATTGGAGTATTTGATGGAAAAATGCCTCAAACGGTACATCGATAGAGAATTTAATTCACTCAAAATTCTCAATACAATATTGAAATAATTGGATTTATGAGGTATAATATTCTAGTTATTTTGATAAATTATCGTGATATCCGGTTGGAAGAAATGATTGAGAAAGGAACGGAATGCCGATATCTTTCAACTGTAGGGCAGAAGTATAGGATTTTCATATGCATGAGTACAAGAGACATATAAAAATGATACAAAGGATAGCAGTAGTACTTCTTTTTGTGGCAATGGTTCTGAATGTATCAGCCTGTGCTAAAGCAAAGAGCGGGAAAAAAACAGATGCACAAAAGGGTACTAAGACCGAGATAAAAAAAGAGCCTGATTTTATTCTGGATGATAACGGTTATTTTACGGTCATCTATGAGGAAGACTTTACAGAAGATTATTACAGTAAAGATGAGCTGGAGGCAATGATAGATTCAGAGTTAAAAGAATTTAATGACAATTATGCCAAAGATTCATCAAAGGGAGCAGAAAAAGCAGAATTTTCAGTGGATAATGGAAAGGCAAAGCTTGCCCTTCGTTTTTCAGATTATAACGATTATATGAGTTATGAAACGAATTATGTGAGCAGTACCAGAAATGCAAGGCTTTTTGTCGGTACATATGATGAATTTGTATCATCAGGCTATCATGTACCGAAGAGGCTGACAGCCCCGGATGGCACCACAGAAGTGAGCAGTGACAGTATTACTTCAGATGTTTGTGTCGTTTTTTCTAATCAGAAGTTCAATATGCAGATACCGGGAGAGATTGTTGCCGTTGGCAGCGATGTGAAGGTAGAGGAAGGCTCAAAAGTTGTCTATACTGCCGATAAGAGGGAAAACTATATTATGTATAGAAAGGTAGCGGCAAGTCAGCAGGAATCTCAACCAGACTAAGTTAAGTCTAAAAGTTCATTAAGGGATAAGTGAAAAAATATGTGAAAGGAAGAAAGGCAGACCGGAATCTGATGGTTTGCGGTAATTGGATATATGGGAGTGTATCCGAAAGAAAGGTGTAAGTTATGAATCATTCAGAAAAAACATTAGACAAAATTGTTGCATTGTGTAAGTCAAGAGGGTTTGTATATCCGGGCTCAGAGATATACGGTGGTTTGGCAAATACATGGGATTATGGTAATCTTGGTGTAGAGTTAAAAAACAATATTAAGAGAGCATGGTGGAAAAAGTTTATTCAGGAGAACCCGTATAATGTGGGGGTTGACTGTGCTATATTGATGAACTCGCAGACATGGGTGGCATCCGGTCATTTGGGAGGATTTTCTGATCCTTTGATGGATTGTAAGGAATGTCATGAGAGATTTAGGGCAGATAAGATTATTGAAGACTGGGCGAATGAGAATCAATATGAACTCGAGGGTTCTGTTGACGGCTGGTCTCAGGAACAGATGAAAAATTTTATTGAGGAGAAGAATATCCCATGTCCTACCTGTGGCAAACATAATTTTACCGACATCAGACAGTTTAACCTGATGTTCAAGACTTTTCAGGGTGTTACAGAGGATGCTAAAAATACAGTTTATTTAAGACCGGAGACAGCACAGGGTATTTTTGTGAATTTTAAGAATGTTCAGAGAACTTCCAGAAAGAAGGTTCCGTTTGGTATCGGTCAGATTGGTAAGTCATTTAGAAATGAAATTACACCGGGTAACTTTACTTTCAGAACAAGAGAGTTTGAACAGATGGAACTCGAATTTTTCTGTAAGCCGGATACGGATTTGGAATGGTTTTCTTATTGGAGAGAATTTTGTATTAATTGGCTGAAGTCTTTGGGGATGAAGGAGGAGGAGATGAGAGTGAGAGACCATTCTAAGGAAGAATTATCTTTCTACAGTAAAGCTACCTCTGATATCGAGTTCTTATTCCCGTTTGGTTGGGGAGAACTGTGGGGCATTGCCGACAGAACAGATTATGACCTGACACAGCACCAGAATACTTCAAGTGAGGATATGTCGTACTTTGATGATGAGGCAAAGGAGAAGTATATCCCATATGTTATTGAGCCTTCCTTGGGTGCCGACAGAGTGACACTGGCATTCTTATGTGCAGCATATGATGAGGAGAATATCGGAACAGAGGATAAGCCTGATATGCGTACTGTTCTGCATTTCCATCCGGCATTGGCACCGGTAAAGATTGGAGTACTTCCATTGTCAAAGAAGTTGAATGAGGGGGCAGAGAAGATCTATACAGAGCTTTGCCGATATTACAACTGTGAATTTGACGACAGAGGAAATATTGGTAAGAGATACAGGAGACAGGATGAGATAGGAACACCATACTGTGTCACTTATGATTTTGAATCGGAGACAGATGGCTGCGTGACAGTCAGAGACAGAGATACCATGGAGCAGGAGAGAGTAAAGATTTCAGAACTCAAGGCATATTTTGAAGAGAGATTGACATTTTAACGCAAAAACCGTTTTCTAAAGTCTCAACTTTCTTTTATATTTAAAAATCCCATTCCGGACTCAATATTGTCCGGAATGGGATTTTTATTATTTAATCGTTATTCATTTCAAAAATCATTTAATATCTTACTTCTGAGCAATAGCTGCCTGAGCTGCTGCTAATCTTGCAATAGGTACTCTGAAAGGTGAGCATGATACATAATCAAGACCAATCTTGTGGCAGAACTCTACCGAAGATGGATCTCCACCGTGCTCTCCACAGATACCGATGTGAAGGTTAGGGTTAACAGGCTTACCAAGCTTAATAGCTGTCTCCATTAACTTACCAACACCTGTCTGGTCAAGCTTAGCAAATGGATCATTCTCGAAAATCTTTGCATCATAGTAAGCATCTAAGAACTTACCTGCATCATCACGAGAGAAGCCAAATGTCATCTGTGTCAAGTCGTTAGTACCGAAGCAGAAGAAGTCAGCTTCTGTAGCAATCTCGTCAGCTGTAAGAGCAGCTCTAGGAATCTCAATCATGGTGCCTACTTCGTACTCAAGTTCAACACCTGCTGCTGCGATTTCAGCATCAGCTGTCTCAACAACAACCTTCTTAACGAA